>NZ_JAGTUI010000039.1:12756-18853 GCF_018224585.1 Neisseria sp. Marseille-Q1983 | reverse complement strand
GATGGTGCCAACGTTTACGTGCGGTTTGCTACGTTCGAATTTTTCCTTAGCCATGAGCTAATTCCTTTACATTAAAGATCGATTAAAGAACAATGCCGTCTGAAAAATCATTTCAGCCTTTCAGACGGCCTATTTGCCTGATTAGCCTTTACGGGCTTCAGTTACAGCAGCAGCTATGTGGGCAGGAGCTTCAGAATATTTCTTGAACTCCATAGAGTAAGTAGCGCGGCCTTGGGTTGCAGAACGCAGGTCGGTCGAGTAACCGAACATTTCTGCCAGAGGTACTTCGGCACGGACTTTTTTACCGCCAATACCGTCATCATCCATACCCAATACAACACCGCGACGGCGGTTCAAGTCGCCCATTACGTCGCCCATGTATTCTTCCGGGGTTTCCACTTCAACTGCCATGATTGGCTCAAGCAGGGCAGGAGATGCTTGACGCATACCTTCTTTAAACGCTTGAGAAGCAGCCAATTCAAATGCCAATTGGGAAGAGTCGACATCATGGTAAGAACCGAATACCAGACGGATACGTACGTCAACTACAGGATAGCCGGCAACGATACCGTTAGGCAACGTATCGCGGATACCTTTATCGACAGACGGAATAAATTCGCGAGGAATCACACCACCTTTAATTTCATCGATAAACTCGTAACCTTCACCACCCGGTTCCATAGGTTCCATTTCAATCACAACGTGACCGTATTGACCTTTACCACCGGATTGTTTTGCATGTTTGTATTCAGCTTTAACGGCTTTGCGGATAGTTTCACGGTAAGCCACTTGAGGCGCACCGATATTTGCTTCCACACCGAATTCGCGCTTCATACGGTCAACAATAATTTCCAAGTGCAGCTCACCCATACCGGAAATAATGGTTTGACCGGACTCTTCGTCTGTGCGGACACGGAAAGAAGGGTCTTCTTTAGCCAGACGGTTCAGGGCGATACCCATTTTCTCTTGGTCGGCTTTGGTTTTCGGCTCAACGGCAATATGGATTACCGGTTCGGGGAATTCCATGCGTTCCAAGATAATCGGCGCGCTTTCCGCACACAAGGTTTCACCGGTAGTAACGTCTTTCAGACCGATAGCGGCTGCGATGTCACCGGCGCGCACTTCTTCGATTTCAGTACGGTCTGCGGCAGTCATTTGCACCAAACGACCGATACGTTCGCGAGTGCCTTTTACAGAGTTCAGTACGGTATCGCCGGATTTTACTACGCCTGAGTAAACGCGGATAAAGGTCAACTGACCGACGTATTTGTCGTTCAACATTTTGAATGCCAATGCAGAGAATTTCTCTTCATCGCTGGCTTGACGGCTGTCGGCTTCTTCAGTGTTAGGATTAACACCTTGAACCGGAGGAATATCGGTAGGAGCTGGCAGCAATTCTACAACTGCGTCCAACATACGTTGAACACCTTTGTTTTTAAATGCAGAACCACACAGCATAGGCTGAATTTCGCCTGCCAAAGTACGTTGACGCAACGCGCCTACGATTTCTTCCTCGGTTAGCTCATCGCCACCCAAGTATTTGTCCATCAATTCTTCGCTGGCTTCTGCTGCGGCTTCAATCATGTTTTGACGCCATTCCTCGGCAGTTTCAACCAATTCGGCGGGAATGTCGCCATAAGTAAAGGTCGTACCTTTATCGGCCTCATTCCAAATGATGGATTTCATTTTCAGCAGATCAACAACACCGGTGAAACTGTCTTCTGCACCAACTGGGATTACGATAGGTACAGGGTTTGCGCGCAAACGGGTTTTCATTTGCTCGACAACGCGGAAGAAGTTGGCACCTTGACGGTCCATTTTGTTTACAAATGCCAAGCGTGGTACTTGGTATTTGTTGGCTTGCCGCCATACGGTTTCAGATTGAGGTTGAACACCACCCACCGCGCAGTAAACCATTACCGCGCCGTCCAATACACGCATAGAACGCTCTACCTCTACGGTAAAGTCAACGTGTCCTGGGGTATCGATGATGTTGAAGCGGTGTTCAGGGAATTGTTTCGCCATACCGGACCAGTAGGAAGTTACGGCAGCAGAGGTAATGGTAATACCACGCTCTTGCTCTTGTTCCATGTAGTCGGTAGTAGCCGCGCCATCATGTACCTCGCCCAATTTGTGAGTCAAACCGGTATAGAACAAAATACGTTCTGTAGTAGTGGTTTTACCCGCATCAATATGGGCGGAAATACCGATGTTACGGTACAGGCTGATCGGGGTCTTACGAGCCATTTTATTAGCCTTTCAAGATTAGAAACGGAAGTGAGAGAATGCTTTGTTGGCTTCAGCCATGCGGTGTACTTCTTCACGTTTTTTCAACGCACCGCCACGGCCTTCAGCCGCATCAATCAATTCGCCTGCCAAACGCAGGTCCATAGATTTCTCACCACGTTTGCGGGCCGCATCACGAACCCAACGCATTGCCAAAGCCAAACGGCGTGAAGGACGAACTTCAACAGGAACTTGGTAGTTTGCACCACCTACACGGCGGCTTTTCACTTCCACGATAGGTTTGGCGTTTGCAATGGCTTCGTTAAATACTTCGATTGCTGCTTTGCCGGTTTTTTTCTCAATTTGCTCCAGCGCACCGTAAACGATACGCTCTGCAACAGATTTTTTACCGTCAATCATCAATACGTTCATGAATTTAGTCAGCTCAACGCTGCCGAATTTAGGATCTGGCAATACGTCGCGCTTAGGGACTTCTCTACGTCTTGGCATTTTAATTTCCTTTAATCTATTCAGTTGGGTCAATTCCCATGAATACCCAATTGAGTATTCACTTACTCGGCCGTTGTTCAGCTTAGGCGGCCGACGTGCCTATTTGAGTCCCGGTAATTATTTAGGACGCTTAGCACCGTATTTGGAACGGGCTTGTTTACGGTCTTTAACACCTGCAGTATCCAAAGAACCGCGTACAGTGTGGTAACGCACACCCGGCAAGTCTTTTACACGACCGCCGCGAATCAATACGACGCTGTGCTCTTGCAGGTTGTGGCCTTCACCGCCGATGTATGAAATGACTTCAAAACCGTTGGTCAGGCGAACTTTACATACTTTACGCAATGCAGAGTTAGGTTTTTTAGGGGTAGTTGTGTATACACGGGTGCACACGCCGCGTTTTTGCGGGCAGGCTTCCAGCGCAGGCACTTTGTTCACGTACACGGGCTTTTGACGGCCTTTGCGTACCAATTGGTTGATAGTTGGCATATTTTCTCGTCCTGTTGAGTTAAATACTTGCCGACACCATGTCGGCAAGAGTGGAATTATATTTTTATTGCAAGCATACAGTCAAGCATAACGACAAGAAGAAAGATGATTTTCTTGTTTGCCGATAAATATTTACCGACATCCCTCACAATCAGTCGGACGACTGAAGAAAATACCGTCAATACGTTTTTTCTATACTGACAAACCATTCCTTGCCGCTGCGCGAATAAAAGGCGGGCATATTGCTGTTGATCTTGTTGTAACGGAAATTTATTTGGGGTGTAAATCCTTTCCACGACAGTTTTTTATGCCATAAAGCCGCACTCATCCGATATTCATCATCACGCCGGGTAAAATTGTAAATTAATGTTGCAGGGGCTTTAAATATCCGTTTCGTGTAACCTATACCCAACTTCAGTCCAAGACCGCCGTCTAATATTTTCACCGTACCCAAACTTACACCATAACGCCGTGAAGCCTGCTCTTTCTCCACAGTATTATCAAACATACCGCTAATGCCTCCGTACAACTGCCAAGCCGGCATAGCATAATAGCCGAACGTACTGCTGACTGAAATCGTTTTACTGTTGTAACGTTTTGCCAAATATTCGTTATGGTATTGTTTGCGGCCGTACTGGAAAGATTGGTTGCTGCGCCATTTTTCATTCAGACGGTGGCTGTAATCCAACGCAATACCCGTATTTGCCGTATAACGGTTATTGCCCAGCCGGTTTTGTTCGACAAAGGGCCGGAATCCCCACTCTAGACGGCTATTCCGATAACGGTAGCCTGCTTCGGCATGAAACGCCTGTTCGCTAAAATCCCGGGCATTCCAATAATGCACACCGGAACCGCTGATGCCTAAGCGGGCAAAGTGATTGCCTGCAATGTTAAACATCCGGTCAACACCCAGTTCGTACCTTATCCCGTTGGCGCGTTTGGGCAGGCTGTCTTCCGATTTTGTCCATTTCCGGCCGTTGAGGACGATGTCCCGTGAAGGGGAAGCATTGTTTACATTATCTGTTTGTTCGTAATTCATATTGAACGAAGGATGCCACGCCTGCACCGCTTCCGCCTGACGGATATATTCCCGTGCAAGCTGCCGCATATCTGGCGGCAACGCCTCCTCGACCCGGTGCAACTGAACCAATGCCTCACGATATTGTTTGTCTTCAAACAGCATCACGCCCAAATCAAAACGGGGATAAACAAGATCGGGCCTTTCCGACAACAACTCACGGTATAGATCGGCCGCCTCGCCCTGCCGCATCTCGCTACGGTATAACGCGCCGAGGGCATAACGGTACAGCACCGCATCATATTGCGGTTGTTCGGCATATTGGGCCAACAGGCGTTTCAGTGCCGCCCAGTCGCGCGCCAACAATGCCCGGTTAATCTGCATTCCCATTCGGTCGCCTCGAACATCGCCGCCTGCCGCGCTTTTAGGAGCTTCAGACGGCATTGCATCGCGAACCGGCGGCACATCCTCGGCAAACGGCAGGAGGGCGAGGCTTTCCCCTTCAGACGGCATCGCAGCCCGACTACCGACGTTAATCAGTTCGACAGGCACGCCGATATCCTCGGCAAACACCGCCGAAGCGATTAGGTATCCCATAAAAAAGATATTTTTAGATTTCATCAATTTCATAACAAATTCAAATAAAATGCCCAGCAACGCCATTTCTCTTTTCGTATTGCCCGGCCATTTATGTTCAGTAAGAATCAACTGTTTTGAAAAAAAATTATTGCTGTTTTGAGGTATTGCATTGCCGCTTGGCAGTATTCGATTTGGTGGACTGTTTTTTGAAGAAAATGCCGTCTGAAACTTCAGACGGCATCTTGCCCGGACAAACGGCACTAAATAGAAATAGTGCTTTCTCTATTTCTTCTCGCCGCCGAAACCGATAACAGCTTGATATTTATGCTCTTGGCTTACAGCACCTGCTACTTCATTAGCCGCTTCGCCAAAAATACCCAAATGATACTTTTTAATCTCATTATCCTTCTCTGACGTAGCCACTCCTTCGTTCACGCCAAAATAAGAAACCTGGTCTTTCAACCCCAAGCTGGTGTTGCCCCTTACATAAGCGATTTTCTCAATAGCAGCTTCTTTTAATTCAATTTTGCCATATTGTTCCATTCCTTCAATTGAACCAGAGCCTTTTCTATGATCAAAATCAATTGTGTATCTAAATACGCCATTATGGTTATCTAACGATTCTTTGGATAAAACCCTATTACCGCCAAATGCCCGACCTTCATATTGAAAGCTCCCAGCCTTGGGTAATTTGTCTTCATCTGTTGCCACGCCTCTAATGTCGTCCAGAGCAAAGTCAAATGGAATCTCTTCAGGATTTTGTCCATTCTCTCTTATAGGATTACCGTCTTTTAGAGCGTAGCCAAAATAGCCTCTAACCACAGAATACGGCTGCTCATAAACCCAAGTTTTTAATAGCGCATAATTCTGTTCTTTATCCGCACCGTAAAGCTCAATCTTTTGCTCACTCAAACCTTTGGGGAGAACATCTAGCTCGCCCCCCTTACTACCTTCGTATTTTTTACCATTAACATATACATCCATCTTCTGAAGTTGCTTCTTACTAAACAGCTCTTCGTCGTCTAGAAATAGCATTGCTTTGACGGATTCACCCTTACCGAGCTTACCTGCATATTGTTTTCGCACTCCTGTATATTCATCACCTTTAACCTCTAATACTTTGGCTTGCAATTCTTTTGGTACATCTTTTAATGATGATTTCTCCAGATATTCAATAACTTTTTCATCTTTCGTATCAACATTTGCATTGTCTTTCAGTTGTTCTGAAACGCTTGGCTGACCGGAGTTGCTACCCGTGCCTGCGTTGTCTTTCGG
>NZ_JAGTUI010000039.1:0-12656 GCF_018224585.1 Neisseria sp. Marseille-Q1983 | reverse complement strand
GACCGGAGTCGCCACCCGTGCCTGCGTTGTCTTTCGGCGGTTCTGAAACGCTTGGTTGACCGGAGTCGCTACCCGTGCCTGCGTTGTCTTTCGGTGATTCTGAAACGCTTGGTTGAGCCGACATAGATGAACCGGAACCGCCACCCGCGCACGCTGTTAGCCCCATAGAGGCAATAGCAGCAATAACAAGTTTATTCATTACTGATTGAGATACTTTCATTTAGACTCCCCCAAACTTTGTTAAAAAACTTAAGCTTTAAGTCTGGGAATTCTACCCCCCCCCCCCGCGAAATTTTTAAAGAATTTTTGCAATATTTAACACAATAGCCTTCGGATTTAACTCGTTCTATTCGATGCATAATTTGGCGGTACGAAGATATGGAACGCTTATCGGGCTTATATCCACACGCCTCAAAATGACGAAAACGCTTGTTTTTGCCTTAATCGAACAAAGAAAAACCGCAAGCTCAAGGCTTGCGGTTTTTTATTGAATAAACGCACCAAAGATTATTCATCCGTTACTTGGGTTTCAGCAGTCTCCTGCTCCACCTCTTGCCATTGTTGATGACGGCTGCGGTGGTAAGTCAAACCGGTACCAGCAGGAATCAAGCGACCGACGATGACGTTTTCTTTCAGACCACGCAACTCGTCTTGTTTGCCCATGATGGCGGCTTCGGTCAGAACGCGGGTCGTTTCTTGGAACGATGCAGCAGAAATGAAGCTGTCGGTGGACAGGGAAGCTTTGGTAATACCCAGCAATACGTTTTCGTAACGCGCCGGTTCTTTGCCTTCTTCCAACGCTTTTTCATTGGCAGCCATCACATCGCCGCGTTCGACCTGCTCTCCGGTAATGAACCCGGTTTCTCCGGCATCCGCAATGTTCACACGGCGCAACATTTGACGGATGATGACTTCGATGTGTTTATCGGAAATCTTCACACCTTGCAGACGGTAAACCTCTTGCACTTCTTGAACGATATAACGCGCCAGTGCTTCGATACCTTGCAAACGCAGAATATCATGCGGATCAACAGCTCCGTCCACGATGGTTTCACCGCGGTTTACCACTTGACCGTCGTGTACCAGAATTTGTTTCTCTTTGGAAATCAGTGTTTCGTAGGCTACACCGTCCACGTCGGTAATAATCAGACGTTGTTTGCCTTTGGTCTCCTTACCGAAGGAAACGGTACCGGTAATTTCCGCCAGCATACCAGCATCTTTCGGCACGCGTGCTTCAAACAACTCGGCAACGCGCGGCAGACCACCGGTAATGTCGCGGGTTTTGGAAGAGGCTTGCGGGATACGCGCCAATACGTCGCCTTTACCGATTTCCTGACCTTCGCGTACGGTAATCACCGCACCAACGGGGAATGCCATCGAAACCGGAGTGGACGTACCGGGAATACAGATTTCCACGCCGTTTTCATCCAACAATTTTACAGTCGGACGCAGCAGTTTGGATGCACTGCTGGAGCGGCGTTTGCCGTCAATCACTACCAAAGTGGACAAACCGGTTACATCATCGGTTTGTTTGGCAACGGTAACGCCCTCTTCCACATTTTCGAATTTCACCATACCTGCGTGCTCGGTGATCATCGGACGGGTATGCGGATCCCAGGTTGCCAACGTTTGACCGGCTTTAATGGCCATACCGTCTTGTACCAGCAGGATGGCACCGTAAGGTACTTTGTGGCGTTCACGTTCACGGCCAATATCGTCGTGAATCACAACTTCGCAAGAGCGGCCAATGACAACCAATTCGCCTTTGTTGTTGGCAACATAACGCATCTGGCTGCTGAACCGTGCCGTACCGTTGGATTTGGCTTCCACTTGGCTGGCTGCTGCCGCACGGGATGCCGCACCACCGATGTGGAACGTACGCATAGTCAGCTGGGTACCCGGTTCGCCGATAGACTGAGCGGCAATCACGCCGACTGCCTCGCCGGCATTGACCAGTTTGCCGCGCGCCAAGTCTCGGCCGTAACAGTGCGCGCACAAACCGTGACGGGTTTTACAAGTAATCGGAGTACGGACTTTGACTTCATCGACACCGGATTGGTCAATCAAATCCACCAGTTTTTCAGTCAACAACGTACCGGCTTCAACCAAGGTTTCGCCACTTGACGGATCGACAACGTCAGACGCGGTAACACGACCCAAAATACGATCGCGCAATGCTTCAATCACATCACCGCCTTGTACCACTGCCTTCATGACAAAGCCGTCTGAAGTGCCACAATCGTCTTCAACAACGACCAAATCTTGAGTTACGTCTACCAGACGACGGGTCAGGTAACCGGAGTTCGCGGTTTTCAACGCGGTATCCGCCAAACCCTTACGCGCACCGTGGGTCGCAATAAAGTATTGCAATACGGTCAGACCTTCGCGGAAGTTTGAGGTAATCGGCGTTTCAATAATCGATCCGTCAGGTTTCGCCATCAAACCGCGCATACCGGATAACTGTTTAATCTGAGCCGCAGAACCACGGGCACCGGAGTCCGCCATCATATAAATGGAGTTGAATGACTCTTGATCAACTTCGTTGCCGTCACGGTCGATAACTTTTTGTTTGGACAAGTTATCCATCATCGCTTTAGCGATTTTATCGCCGGCACGACCCCAAATATCCACCACTTTGTTGTAGCGTTCGCCGTTAGTTACCAAACCTTGACGGTATTGGTCTTCGATTTCTTTAACCTCGGCATTGGCTTCAGCCAGCAAGGCCGCTTTTTCTTTCGGAATTTCCATATCGTCAACGGCAATGGAAATACCGCCTTTTGCCGCAAAACCGAAACCGGTGTACATCAGGTGGTCGGCGAAGATAACCGTATCACGCAAGCCGCACAGGCGGAACGATGCGTTAATCAGCTTGGAAATTTCTTTTTTCTTCAATGCCTTGTTGACATATTCAAACGGCAGACCTTTCGGCAGAATTTCGCTCAACAATGCACGGCCGACGGTTGTTTCGTAACGGTTAACGACAGGCTCAAACTCACCTGCTTCGTTTTTCACCCATTCGCGCAGACGTACGGTAATTTTCGTACCCAGTTCAACCTGTTTGGTATGGTATGCACGATGCACTTCTTTCACATCGGCAAACAGGCTGCCTTCGCCTTTGGCATTGATACGGTCGCGGGTCATGTAATACAGACCCAATACGATATCTTGGGAAGGTACAATAATCGGTTCGCCGTTGGCAGGAGACAATACGTTGTTTGAAGCCAGCATCAGCGTGCGTGCTTCCATTTGTGCTTCCAAGCTCAATGGAACGTGTACCGCCATTTGGTCGCCGTCAAAGTCGGCGTTGAACGCGGCACACACCAATGGGTGCAACTGAATCGCTTTACCTTCAATCAAGATAGGTTCAAACGCTTGAATACCCAAACGGTGCAGGGTCGGCGCACGGTTCAGCATAATCGGATGTTCGCGGATGACTTCTTCCAAGATGTCCCATACTTCCGGTACTTCTTGCTCTACCAATTTTTTCGCTGCTTTAACGGTAGAGGCCAAACCTTGTTTTTCCAATTTGTGGAAAATGAACGGTTTGAACAGTTCCAAAGCCATTTTCTTCGGCAGACCGCATTGGTGCAGGCGCAGGTATGGACCTACGGTAATCACGGAACGGCCGGAGTAGTCCACACGTTTACCCAGCAGGTTTTGACGGAAGCGGCCGCCTTTACCTTTAATCATATCTGCCAATGATTTCAGCGGACGTTTGTTGGCACCGGTCATGGCTTTACCGCGACGGCCGTTATCTAACAGAGAGTCAACCGCTTCTTGCAACATACGTTTTTCGTTGCGGACGATGATGTCAGGCGCATGCAGTTCCAACAGACGTTTCAGACGGTTGTTACGGTTGATAACGCGGCGGTACAAATCATTCAAATCGGAAGTGGCAAAACGACCACCATCCAATGGAACCAACGGACGCAAATCAGGCGGCAATACCGGCAGCACATCCATAATCATCCATTCCAGTTTCATACCGGAACGGTGGAAGGCTTCCAATACTTTCAAACGTTTGGCGATTTTTTTGATTTTGGTGTCAGAACCGGTAGATTCCAGCTCTTGACGCAGGATTTCGATTTCACCTGCTACATTCAAGGTACGCAGCAATTCGCGGATACCTTCCGCACCCATTTTGGCATCGAAATCGTCGCCGTATTCGTCCAGCTTGTTGTAGTAATCGTCTTCAGTCAGCAATTGACGACGTTGCAACGGAGTCATGCCGGGATCGGTTACCACAAATGCTTCAAAGTACAATACGCGTTCGATGTCGCGCAAAGTCATGTCCAGTACCATACCCAAGCGGGAAGGCAGGGATTTCAAGAACCAAATATGGGCAACGGGTGCTGCCAATTCAATGTGGCCCATGCGTTCGCGGCGCACTTTGGACAGAGTCACTTCTACGCCACATTTTTCACAGGTTACGCCTTTAAATTTCAAGCGTTTGTATTTACCGCACAAACATTCATAGTCTTTGACCGGGCCAAAGATTTTGGCGCAGAACAAACCGTCGCGCTCAGGTTTGAACGTACGGTAGTTGATGGTTTCAGGTTTTTTAACTTCGCCGTAAGACCATGAGCGGATGGTTTCGGGAGAGGCAATACCGATTTTGATGGCATCAAACTCTTCTTCCATGCCGGCAGTTTGCAACGGATTAAATAAGTTCAACAAATTCATTTTTGCTCCTTGAAGGAAGTATTTTTACCGCATGGCGGATGATTCGATATGGATAGAGGTACAGCGTTTTCAGACGGCATTTCGTTTTTAAACATTGTCGGCTGCCCCGCATACCTGCAGAACAGCTCCCCTTATGCCGTCTGAAACCCGTATCAGTAGCGTTCCAAATCGATATCCAAGCCCAGTGAGCGAATCTCTTTAACCAATACGTTGAAGGATTCAGGCATACCGGCATCGATTTTGTGTTCACCTTTGACGATGTTTTCGTACATTTTGGTACGACCGTTCACGTCGTCAGACTTCACAGTCAACATCTCTTGCAGCGTGTAGGCTGCGCCGTATGCTTCCAGTGCCCAAACCTCCATCTCACCGAAACGTTGGCCACCGAACTGAGCTTTACCGCCCAGAGGCTGTTGAGTAACCAGACTGTATGGACCGGTAGAACGCGCGTGCATTTTTTCGTCAACCAAGTGGTGCAGTTTCAGATAGTGCATCACACCTACTGTTACCTTGCGGTCAAACGGTTCGCCAGAGCGTCCGTCATACAGCGTGATTTGGGTTTTGCTGTCGTTAAAGCCCAATTTTTCAACTTCAGGATCATCGCTCGGATAAGCCAAATTCAGCATTTCGCGGATTTCAGACTCTTTCGCACCGTCAAACACCGGCGATGCGAAAGATGCGCCTTTACGCAGGTTGGAAGCCAATTCGATGATTTCTTCATCTGTCAGGCTGTCCAAATCTTCTTTCTTACCGCTACCGTTGTAGAGTTTGTTCAAGAATTCACGCAGCTCGCTGGCTTTGCGTTGCTCTTTCAGCATACGGTCGATGCGTTCACCGATACCTTTTGCCGCCCAACCCAAGTGAACTTCCAAAATCTGACCGATGTTCATACGGGAAGGTACGCCCAACGGATTCAGTACGATGTCTACCGGACGGCCGTCAGCCATATACGGCATGTCTTCCACAGGCAGAATGCGCGATACCACGCCTTTATTACCGTGGCGGCCCGCCATTTTGTCACCGGCTTGCAGACGGCGTTTGATGGCGATAAATACTTTCACCATTTTTTGTACGCCCGGTTGCAGCTCGTCGCCTTGGGTCAGTTTTTTCTTCTTGATCTCATACAACTCATCCGCTTCTTCGCGTTTTTGTTGCAGGCTCACTTTAATCAGTTCCAACTGCTTGGCCAAATCTTCATCGGTCAGACGGATATCGAACCAATCGTGCCTGCTCGGCAGACCCGCCAGATATTCGGTAGTGATTTCGCTGCCTTTAGCCAGCTTCATCGGACCACCATTGGCTTTCTGACCGACAATCATACGTTCGATACGGTCGAATGCGTCGTTGTCGAAAATACGCAATTGGTCGTTCAAATCCAAACGGTAGCGTTTCAATTCGGAATCGATAATGGATTGGGCACGTTTGTCGCGTTGGATGCCTTCGCGGGTAAAGACTTGAACGTCGATAACCGTACCGCTCATACCGGTAGGCATACGCAATGAAGTATCTTTTACGTCAGACGCTTTTTCGCCGAAGATGGCACGCAGCAGTTTTTCTTCCGGCGTCAGCTGGGTTTCGCCTTTAGGCGTTACTTTGCCTACCAACACATCGCCGGCTTCTACTTCCGCACCAATATAAACGATACCGGATTCGTCCAAACGGTTTTGCATACGTTCGGACAAGTTCGGAATATCTCGGGTAATGTCTTCCGCACCCAGCTTGGTATCGCGGGCAACGACATTCAATTCCTCAATGTGAATCGAAGTATAGCGGTCGTCCGCAGCCACTTTTTCGGAAATCAGAATCGAGTCTTCGTAGTTGTAACCGTTCCACGGCATGAAGGCGATGGTCATATTTTGACCCAAAGCCAATTCGCCCAAATCGGTGGACGCGCCGTCGGCCACCAAATCGCCGCGTTGCAACACATCGCCGACTTTAACGGCCGGACGTTGGTTGATGTTGGTAGATTGGTTGGAACGGGTGAATTTAACCAAGTTGTAAATATCGACACCCACTTCACCGGCAGTCGCTTCGTCGTCATGGACACGGATCACAACGCGGTTGGCATCGACATACTCGACCACGCCGCCTCGGCGGGCAACGATTGCAGTAGCAGAGTCAACGGCAACGGAACGCTCGATACCGGTACCGACCATCGGTTTTTCAGGACGCAGGCAAGGCACTGCCTGACGTTGCATGTTGGCACCCATCAATGCGCGGTTCGCGTCATCATGTTCCAAGAACGGAATCAGGGATGCCGCAACGGATACCACCTGACCGGTTGCCACGTCCATATATTGGACGCGGTCGGGCGTTGCCATAATGGTTTCACCTTTTTCACGACAGGTAACCAAATCGCCAATCAGATTGCCATCTGAATCCAAATCGGCATTCGCCTGTGCAATCACATAGCGACCTTCTTCGATGGCAGACAAGTAATCGATTTCCTCGGTTACTTTGCCGTCGATAACGCGGCGGTAAGGCGTTTCCAAGAAACCGTAATCATTGGTGCGCGCATAAACGGACAGTGAGTTGATCAAACCGATGTTCGGACCCTCAGGTGTTTCAATCGGACATACGCGACCGTAGTGGGTCGGATGCACGTCTCGCACCTCAAAGCCTGCACGTTCGCGGGTCAAACCGCCCGGGCCCAATGCAGATACACGGCGTTTATGGGTTACTTCAGACAATGGGTTGGTCTGATCCATAAATTGGCTCAATTGACTGGAACCGAAGAATTCTTTAATCGCGGCAGAAACAGGTTTCGCATTAATCAAGTCATGCGGCATCAAGTTTTCGGATTCCGCCTGATTCAAACGCTCTTTAACGGCGCGTTCCACACGGGCCAAACCGCTGCGGAATTGGTTTTCAGTCAACTCACCTACGGAACGAACACGACGGTTGCCCAAGTGGTCGATATCGTCCACTTCGCCGTGACCGTTACGCAACTCGACCAAAGTCGCAATCGAGGCAACAATATCTTCGACGCTCAGGACATAACCGCCTTTTTCGGCAGCACCGGCAAACGTTTCGTTCAGCAGGCGGCCGTACCAAGAGTTTTGTTGGGCTTCGGACAGTTTTTGTTCGTATGTGCGCGTATTAAATTTCATACGGCCTACGCGGGACAAATCGTAGCTGTCTTCACTGAAGAACAAGCGGTTAAACAATTGCTCGACCGCCTCTTCGGTGGGCGGTTCGCCCGGACGCATCATACGGTAAATCGCAACACGCGCCGCCTGCCGGCCGGCAGTCTCATCCGTACGCAAGGTATTGGAGATATAAGCACCCTGATCCAACTCATTGATGTAAAGGGTCGTAATTTCTTTTACGCCGTTAATATCAAATTTGGCCAACAACTCTTCTGTAATTTCATCATTGGCAGAAGCCAATACCTCGCCGGTTTCCGAATCAATCAGATCGGCAGCCAATGCCTTGCCCAGCAGGCTTTCCGGTTCTACATCCAAACGGGTCAAGCCTGCATTGGTAATATCACGGATATTTTTCGCAGTAATGCGCTTACCTTTGGCAACCAATACATTGCCTTCTTTATCCAAGATATCGACCTTGGCAGTTTCTCCTTTCAGGCGGCCTGCAATCAGATCAGTTTGAACACCGTTTGAAGACAAATAGAAAGTTTCTTTATCGTAGAAAATATCCAAAATTTGTTCATTGTTGTAGCCTAAAGCTTTCAACAAAATCGTAACCGGCATTTTACGGCGACGGTCGATACGGAAATACAGCAAATCTTTTGGATCAAATTCGAAATCTAACCATGAACCACGGTAAGGAATAATACGAGCAGAGAACAACAACTTACCGGAAGAATGTGTTTTACCACGGTCATGCTCAAAGAACACGCCAGGAGAACGATGCAGCTGGGAAACAATCACGCGCTCAGTACCATTGATAACAAAAGAGCCGCTTGGCGTCATCAATGGGATTTCGCCCATATACACTTCGTTTTCACGAACTTCTTTTACTGTCGGTTTAGATGCTTCCTTATCCAAAATCACCAAACGGATACGGGCACGCAATGGAGCCGCATAAGTAATGCCGCGCAATTGACATTCAGGAATATCGAACAAAGGCTCGCCCAATGTGTAATGCACAAACTCCAATCGCGCATAACCATTATGGCTCACAATCGGGAAAATAGAATTAAATGCCGCTTGCAGACCGTCATCGGTACGTTTGTCAAAAGCATTTTCCAGTTGCAAAAATTTCGCATAAGAATCAATTTGGGTTGCCAGCAGGAAAGGGACTTCCAAAACATTTTCCCGCTTTGCAAAACTCTTACGGATACGTTTTTTCTCGGTAAACGAATAGTTCATACACACTCCGAAAAGTAATTTTCAATAATAGGCCGTCTGAAAACAACGGTACGCATCAATCTGATATTTACATTTATTTGCAATGATTTGATAAAAACTATGCAAATAAATGTAAACAATACTTAATGCTTATTTTAAGAAGCGAAATAAGGCTGGCAGAAAACTGCCAGCCTTCATAAGAAGCATCAAATTATTTGATTTCGACTTTAGCGCCGGCTTCTTCCAGTTGTTTTTGGATGTCTTCGGCTTCAGCTTTAGAAACACCCTCTTTAATGGTTTTAGGTGCACCGTCAACGATGTCTTTAGCTTCTTTCAGCCCCAAACCGGTAATTGCACGGACAACTTTAATCACGCCGACTTTTTGATCGCCGGCAGAAGCCAACACTACATCGAATTCGGTTTTTTCTTCAGCAGCGGCAGCACCGGCACCAGCAGGACCTGCAACCGCAACAGCAGCAGCAGAAACACCAAATTTTTCTTCAAAAACTTTAACTAAGTCGTTCAATTCCATTACGGTCAGAGAACCAACGGCTTCCAAAATGTCTTCTTTAGTAATAGCCATGCTATTTATACTCCAAATATTGTATTAAAAAATAATTGATTAAATGAAACAAAATCGATTAAGCGGCTTCTTCGCCGGCTTTTTTCTCTGCCAAAGCAGCCAAACCACGCGCAAGACCTGATACAGGAGCTTGCATAACGAACAACAGTTTGGACAACAGCTCTTCGCGGCTCGGAATAGAAGCCAACTCAGCAACCTGAGCAGCATTCATTACTTCGCCATTGTAAGAACCGGCTTTAACGACAATTTTGTCATCTTTTTTCGCGAATTGGTGCAACACTTTAGCAGCAGCAACAGCATCTTCAGAAGCAGCGTAAACCAACGGACCAACCATTTGATTGGCCAATTCTGCAAATGAAGTACCTTGCACTGCACGACGAGCCAAAGTATTTTTCAGAACACGCAAATAAACGCCTTCTTTACGTGCATTCGCACGAAGCTCAGTCATGCTGGAAACACTGATACCGCGATATTCAGCGACTACGAGGGTTTGAGCGTTAGCAATTGCTGCGCTAATTTCCTCTACAGCCACTTTCTTGGTTTCAATATTGAGACTCAAGGTCTACCTCCCACTGTTTATAAACAGGATACCGAAATGATATCCCACCAGCGCGGTAACCTAAAAAGACATCTTACAAGCAATCTTGCAATGTGTTTCAGGACTACCGTCTGCGTAGGGCAGTTACGATTAAATCTTACGATCCCTACGGTCTTGGACATCTACTTAATTTTAAGTAGCCCAAATTCAGGCAATCCAAAAAACCAGATCACCTGAAAATTTCTTAGTTATTCACACTTGCAGTATCAACGCGAACGCCCAAACCCATAGTGCTGGATACAGCAACTTTTTTCAGGTACTGACCTTTAGCAGCAGCAGGTTTGGCTTTAACGATAGCATCCAACAACGCATTGAAGTTTTCTTTCAAGTCAACTTCGGCGAAAGAAGCACGACCGATAGTTGCATGAACGATACCGGCTTTATCTGTACGGTATTGTACTTGACCTGCTTTTGCATTTTTAACTGCTTCAGCAACGTTAGGAGTAACCGTACCTACTTTAGGGTTTGGCATCAGACCACGAGGACCCAAGATGGTACCCAATTGACCAACGATACGCATTGCATCAGGAGAAGCAATAACAACGTCAAAGTTCAGATTACCGGCTTTGATTTCAGCTGCCAAATCTTCAAAACCGACAATATCTGCACCAGCTTCTTTAGCAGCATCTGCATTTGCACCTTGAGTAAATACAGCCACACGGGTTGTCTTACCGGTACCTTTAGGCAAAACGACCGAACCACGGATAACTTGGTCAGATTTACGAGGGTCAACACCCAAGTTGAAAGATACATCAACAGATTCGTCAAATTTAGCAGTGGCAGCTTTTTTAACCAAGGCAATTGCTTCGTCGATTGCGTACAGTTTGTTAGCCTCAACAGAAGAGCGCAGAGCTTTCAAGCGTTTAGATACTTTAGCCATTATACAACACCCTCCACATCCAAGCCCATTGAGCGAGCAGAACCTGCTATAGTACGAACAGCCGCATCCAAGTCGGCAGCAGTCAAATCAGGCTCTTTAGTTTTAGCAATTTCTTCCAACTGGGCACGGGTCAATTTACCCACTTTATTGGTCAAAGGATTAGAACTGCCTTTTTGCAAACCGGCAGCTTTTTTCAACAAGATAGAAGCTGGCGGAGTTTTCATCACAAATGTGAACGATTTATCTGCAAATGCAGTAATCACAACCGGAATCGGCAAACCAGGCTCCATACCTTGGGTTGCAGCATTAAATGCCTTACAAAATTCCATAATATTCAAACCGCGCTGACCCAAAGCGGGACCAACCGGAGGAGATGGATTGGCTTTACCTGCAGGAATTTGCAGTTTAATATAGCCGATAATTTTCTTTGCCACTTAACGGACTCCTAAAAACGGGTAAGACGCGGAACCATTTCCGCTCCCCAAGTTAATCTTTGATTTTATCCTCTTATTGCTTTTTTTTCAAGTATAAAAATCAGTTAATCTTTTCAACCTGGCCAAACTCCAGCTCAACGGGTGTTTCTCTACCAAATATCTGAACAGACACGCGTAACTTATTCCGTTCATAATTGACCTCCTCAACCACCCCGTTAAAATCCGCAAACGGCCCTTCATTTACACGAACCTGTTGACCGACCTCAAATTCAACTTTTGGTTTCGGCTTCTCTATGCCGGTCTGAACCTGCTGTAAAATAATTTCAGCCTCTCTCTGACTAATCGGCGTGGGTCTATTAGCCCTCCCTCCAATAAAACCGGAAACACGGGGAGTGCTTTTTACAAGATGCCAAGAGTCATCTGTCATTTCCATCTCAACTAGCACATAACCAGGATATGACTTTCTTTCACTAATAGTCTTACGACCATTGCGGATATCAACAACTTTCTCTACAGGCACCAGAATTTGTCCGAAATAATCTCCCATCTCCTCACGGGCAATTCGCTCTTCCAATATTCGTTGGACATTCTTCTCAAACCCCGAATACGCCTGTACAACATACCATTTTTTCGACATCTCAACCTTCCCTTCTCAGCAATACATCAAAAAATAACCACGAAATTGCTGTATCTGCCGCATAGATAAATATAGAAAGCACAGCAACAAACACTATAACAAATACAGTCATTCTGACAGCATCTTCACGCTTAGGCCAAACCACCTTTTTGAATTCGGACCAAGAATTTGAGAAATATGCAAAAAAACCTTCCTTACCGGAATTAGATGCAGATTCTTTATCCTGAACAACCAGTTGATCCACTTTAACGTTCTTTTTTTCAGGCGTATGTTCTGTCATATTATTTACCCATCATAGCATCTGTCTATTCTCAATCCATGTAAATGGCAAGAGAGTTTACTAAATAACAAATACAAAAAAATTAACCGGCACAAGGCCGGTTAATTTTTTATTTGGCAGGCCAAGAGGGTCTCGAACCCCCAACCCTCGGTTTTGGAGACCGATACTCTACCAATTGAGCTATTGGCCTCTAAACTTAAGCGATAACAGAAGAAACCACGCCGGCACCCACGGTACGGCCGCCTTCGCGA
>NZ_JAGTUI010000038.1:0-19570 GCF_018224585.1 Neisseria sp. Marseille-Q1983 | reverse complement strand
CCGCCGTCATTCCCGCGAAAGCGGGAATCTAGGTTCGTCCGGTTTCGGTTATTTCTGATAGATTCCTGCCGCATTGTGTGTCTGGATTCCCGCCTGCGCGGGAATGACGGGACTTTAGGTTTTTGTTTTTCTGTTTTTGCGGGAATGACGGGGAAGTTGGCGGTTGTTTCTTATGGAGTGGTTTTTGTATTTGGATAAAAAATTTTTCGTTTTCAAGCCTTCACCGCTTGCCATCGGCGTTAAATTTTTTTACGATAAGCACATAGATTGTAAACAATCGGCCACAAGCCGGTTTGTTTTTTCAGAAGACATTATCCCTGTCAGACGCTGTTTCTATATATTTTGCCTATAACGGCTTGTTTTTAATAAATAACTCAAGAGGTATCAACGTGTCTGATTCCAAAACGAAAGAACGCGCCACATTCGGCACGCGCCGCGCGTTTATGATTGCCGCCATCGGGTCCGCCGTCGGCTTGGGCAATATTTGGCGTTTCCCCTATATTGCTTTTGAAAACGGCGGCGGCGCGTTCATCCTGCCCTATCTGGTCGCGCTTCTGACGGCGGGCATCCCGCTGCTGCTGCTCGATTATGCCATCGGCCACCGTTACCGTGGTTCTGCGCCCTTGGCTTTCCGCCGCCTCGGACGATGGTTTGAGCCTGTGGGCTGGTGGAACGTGATGACCAATATCGTCATCTGCATCTATTACGCGGTGATTATCGGTTGGGCGGCAAGCTATACCTATTATTCGGTCAACGCTGCCTGGGGTGCGGATCCGCAGGGTTTTTTCTTTAAGGACTTCCTGCAAATGGCGGGACCGGAAGCCTTGGGTTTGGATTTTGTCGGCAAAGTGGCCGGTCCTTTGGCGGGCGTGTGGGTTTTTACCGCCGCCATTATGGCTTTGGGCGTGCAAAAGGGCGTGGCGCGCGCCTCGTCGTTCTTTATGCCGCTGCTTTTGGTGATGTTTTTGATTATGGTCGGCATTTCGCTGACGCTGCCGGGTGCGGCAAAGGGCTTGGACGCATTGTTTACGCCCGACTGGTCGAAACTCGCCGATTCCAAGGTCTGGGTGGCGGCATACGGGCAGATTTTCTTTTCGCTTTCCATCTGTTTCGGCATTATGGTTACCTATTCTTCTTATTTGAAGAAAAAAACCGACTTGGGCGGAACGGGGCTGGTGGTCGGTTTTGCCAACAGCAGCTTTGAACTGCTCGCGGGTATCGGCGTGTTTGCCGCATTGGGCTTTATGGCACAGGCGGGCGGTAAGGCAGTCAACGAGGTTGCCTCCGGCGGCATCGGTTTGGCGTTTATCGCCTTTCCGACCATTATCAACCAGGCGCCGATGGGCTGGCTGATCGGCATATTGTTTTTCGGTTCGCTGGTGTTCGCCGGCGTTACGTCGATGATTTCCATCCTTGAAGTGATTGTGGCGGCGATTCAGGACAAGCTGAACATCGGGCGCGTCAACGCCACGCTGCTGGTCTGCATTCCGATGGGCATTGTTTCTACGCTGCTGTTTGGTACGGCGACAGGGCTGCCGGTTTTGGACGTGATGGACAAATTCGTCAACACCTACGGCATTGTGGCATCCGGTTTCTTGTATGTTTTGGCGATTATCGTATTTCGCAGGCTGCCGGAATTACGCAGGCACCTGAACGCCTTGTCCTCCATCCGCATCGGCGGCTTGTGGACGGCCTGCGTCGTGTTTACCGTCGTGATGCTCGGCTATATGCTGTATCAGGACACCGCCGGATTGTTGGAGAAAAATTACGGCGATTATCCGGATGGTTTCCTCAATATTTTCGGCTGGAGGATGTCGGCGGCGTTGGTCGTGTTCGGGCTGCTGCTGTCGCTGCTGCCTTGGAAACACGGTCAGGATTTTAATGTCAAAGACGAACACGAACATGAACAGGGAGAAGAAAAATGAGTACTTCCGCCATTGTGATGATGCTTGCCGCCATCGCGGTGATTTGGGGCGGGCTGCTGCTTTCCCTGTTAAGGCTGCCGGAAGAGTAAGCCTTTAGAGCGTTAAAAATGCCGTCTGAAGGCTTCAGACGGCATTTGCCTTTACGGCTGCCATTCGCGTTCCACCTTGCCCAACGCATCCAAGGTTTGCGCTCGGACGATATGCCCGTCCCGGTACAGGATGCGCGTCCGCAATATGCCCTGTTCGGTATAGCCTTGCGACCAGCCTTGCGCCACGCCGTTTTCAACCGGCGTGTGCGAATGCAGTTTGCCGTTTGGGTGGTAAATATCGACAAAGCGGTCGAACACGCCGTTTTTGACGATGCTTTTCAAGACGCGCCCGTTTGAAGAACGGATGCTGTACGCGCCGTCCGGCGTGCTTGAAGGCGGCCGGCTGTATGGGTTGGCGGGTTGGATGGGCGCGGCGGGCGGCAGTTTGTAAAGCGGGGTTTGTGCGGCGGGCAGACCGGAACAGCCCGCCGAAAGGAGGGTGGCGGACAAACCGGCAAGCAGGAGGATAATCGGGGCGTGTTTCATTTCAATTCCTTAGATATTGCACCCCATAAAAGGGGCGCGTAATTTTTTTCAACCATTCCCTTCGGCAGCCGGGTGAGGCGGGGATTTGTTATGCCGTCATTAAAAAAATAGGCTGTGCTTGAATATTCCGCCGATGCGGCCCTAAGATGTCACTTTAAACGGACAATGCCGTCTGAACCGCTTCAGACGGCATTTTGATGGTCGGCTTACAGGCAGGCGAGTTCGTTTGCCATTTGCTGTTCCAAGGTTTCGCGCCGGCGGATGAGTCGGTATCCGCCGCCGTCCACCAACACCTCCGCCGCACGGTTGCGCGCGTTGTAATTGCTCGCCATACTGGCACCGTATGCGCCCGCGCTGCGGATAAGCAGCAAATCGCCTTCTTTGCAGGCGATGGTGCGGTCTTTGCCGAGGAAGTCGCCGGTTTCGCAAATCGGGCCGACGATATTGGCGGTCAGCGGCGCGATGTTTTTTGGTTCGACCGCTTCGATGTGGTGGTAGGCATCATAAAGTGCCGGACGCATCAAATCGTTCATTGCCGCATCGACCATCACAAAGTTTTTCTCTTCGCCATGTTTGACGAATTCGACGCGCGTCAACAACGCACCTGCATTGCCAACCAAACTGCGGCCGGGCTCGAGAATGAGTTTCAGACGGCGTGTGCCGATCAGTTTTTGAACCGCTTGGGCATACGCGCCCAAATCAGGCACTTTTTCGTTTTGGTAAACAATGCCGACGCCGCCGCCTAAGTCCAAATGTTCCAAAACAATGCCTTCGGCGGCAAGCGCGTCAACCAAAATCAAAATGCGTTCGCAGGCTTCGACAAGCGGGCTTAAGTCGGTCAGTTGCGAACCGATGTGGCAGTCGATGCCGATGATTTTCAAATTGGGCTGTTGTGCGGCGTGGCGGTAGGCGTCAAGCGCGTCGGCATAAGCAATGCCGAATTTGTTGGCTTTCAGACCTGTGGAGATGTAGGGATGGGTTTTCGCATCGACATCGGGATTGACGCGCAGGGAGACGGACGCGGTTTTGCCCAAACGCGCGGCAACCTTTTGAATACGGTCGATTTCGGGAATGCTCTCCATATTGAAGCATTTCACGCCTGCATTCAGTGCAAACTCGATTTCTGTCTCACTCTTGCCCACGCCGGAAAAAATCGTTTTCGCCGCATCGCCGCCTGCCGCCAAAACGCGTGCCAATTCGCCGCCGGACACAATGTCAAAACCGCTCCCCAAAGAAGCAAAGTGCTTGATGATGCTCAGGTTGCCATTCGCTTTTACTGCGTAGCAGACAAGCGGATTTAAAGCGGCAAATGCGGTTTGGTAATTTTCAAATGCCTCGATCAGCGCAGATTTGCTGTACACATAAAGCGGCGTACCAAACTCTTCGGCAAGGCGGGGGTAGGGGACTTGTTCGCAAAATAGGGTCATATCTTCGTTTTCATTTTCGGGTTGGTGGGGCAGATTGCGGCTTGCTTTGAAGCTGCAAACCGGTTTGGATTGCGCCGAAACGCGCCGTATCGCCTTCTTTGGGCAGGTAGAGGTCGCCTTTGTAACCGCAGGCGGAAAGCAGGAGGGCGGTTGCCGCCGCAAAAAATACGCCGTATTTCATCGGTAAACTTCCTTCATAAGCGCGAATGTGGCAAGATTCGGTATCTTAAACAAAAAACACGCAAAAAGCCATGATGACCGAAAGCGAGTTTATCCGCGCGAGCGAAGCATTATTTGAACACATCGAAGACCAAATCGACGAAAACGGCTGGGATTTCGACTGCCGGTTTGCCGGAAACGTCCTGACCATCGAAGCCGGAGACGGCACGCAAATCATCGTCAACCGCCACACGCCCAATCAGGAATTGTGGATTGCCGCAAAAAGCGGCGGCTACCATTTCGCCGAGCAAAACGGCAAATGGCTGGCAACGCGAGACGGACGCGATTTTTATGACGTTTTAAACGAAGCCCTGAGCGCGGCTTCGGGTGAAGCGGTGGAAATTGCCGAATTGTAATTTGAGAGTGATCACAAAGAGATCGTTACCCAATGGCACAATTACCTCTATATCGGACTGCCGAAATCGAAAATTTTACTGTCGGCACGCCCGAAGTTTTACAATCATTTTTCGAACATATCCCTTATGGCGTCGTCTTTGAAGACGACGGCGACACGGGCTACTTCTATGCCGCTTCGCAAGACGGGATTCTAGATGCCTTGCACATCTACAATGTCGAAGATGTATCCGACAAACATATCCCCAATCATGTCTTGATTTTATGGGATGATGCCTGCACCATAGCCGCATTGTGCATCAACGGCTACATCCATGCCGTCTATGATTTTGTCGAGCAGGCAGGATATTGCCGCAACGGCTTCCCTGAAACAGACGGAGAATGGGTGAAAGTCGAAAACCGCGTCTTGGACGATGACTTGCTGGACAAAATCCTATCCCGAAAATCTACATAACCCGCACAAAAGGATACCCAAATGCCACTACTAGACAGTTTCAAAGTCGACCACACCCGTATGCACGCCCCCGCCGTACGCGTGGCGAAAACCATGACCACGCCCAAAGGCGACACCATTACCGTATTCGACCTGCGCTTTTGCGTTCCCAACAAAGAAATCCTGCCTGAAAAAGGCATACACACGCTGGAGCATTTGTTTGCAGGCTTTATGCGCGACCACTTGAACGGAAACGGCGTGGAAATCATCGACATTTCCCCGATGGGCTGCCGCACCGGTTTTTATATGAGTTTGATTGGTACGCCTTCCGAACAGCAGGTCGCCGATGCGTGGCTGGCTTCGATGCAGGATGTTTTGAATGTCAAAGACCAAAGCAAAATCCCCGAGTTGAACGAATACCAATGCGGCACCTATCTGATGCACTCGCTTGCCGAAGCGCAGCAAATCGCGCAAAACGTGTTGGCGCGCAAAGTGGCGGTTAACCGAAACGACGATTTGGCTTTGGATGAAAGCCTGCTGAACGCTTAATCTGTTTTGAAATGCCGTCTGAAAGTCAGAATCTGTCTTCAGACGGCATTTTGTTTTCCGACAGTTTATAAACTGTCGTTGTTTCTTGACAGAAACAACGACTTTATTTATTTGAAACGATTGGAGGACATGATTATGGGTTTTTGGGATAGTGCGGCAAATTTGGTAAAAGAAGCAGGAGAAGGCGTAAAGCGATTTAACGAAAAAAGCCGTAAATTGCAGAACGAATATCAGCAGGAATCCAGTGAAAAATTACGCCGCGTCGTAAAAAGCGAAGGTTTTTTCGGTAATTCGGCACAAGAAAAAGCCATTGCCCGCAAAGTTCTGAAAGAACGTGGCGAAGGCTAAACGAGGGCAGCGGCATTTGCCGATGTTTTTTATCGGTAGGAGTCCGTCCGAATATCGGGGTAAGGTTTCAGACGGCATCGAAGGTTGCTATGATATAGTGGCTTGACTTTAAACCGGTACGGCATCCCCTCGCCCTGTCCTGATTTGAAGTGAATCCGCCATCATCTTCCTGCCATCCTTCCAAACGGAATCCGAAATGTCCGACAACCGCCTCGACACCGCCCGCCGCCATTCCCTCTTCCTCGCCCGCCAGCTCGACAACGGCAAACTCAAGCCCGAAATTTTCCTGCCGATGTTGAACAAGGTGTTGACCGAAGCGGATTTCCAAGCTTTTGCCGATTGGGACAAAATCCGCGCGGAAGAAAACGAGGAAGAATTGGCGCGGCAGTTGCGCGAGTTGCGCCGTTATGTCGTGTCGCAGATTATCGTGCGCGATATCAACCGCATCAGCGATTTGAACGAAGTAACCCGTACGATTACGCTGTTTGCCGATTTTGCCGTCAATACCGCGCTGGATTTTGCCTACGCCTATTATCAGGATATGTACGGTACGCCGATCGGGCGTTATACGAAATCGCCGCAGCATTTGAGCGTGGTGGCGATGGGCAAGGCGGGCGGCTATGAGTTGAACGTGTCTTCCGACATCGATTTGATTTTCGTTTATCCCGAATCGGGCGACACCGACGGCAGGCGCGAACGGGGCAATCAGGAGTTTTTCACCAAAGTCGGGCAGAAACTGATTACGCTGCTGAATGACATTACCGCCGATGGGCAGGTGTTCCGCGTCGATATGCGGCTGCGGCCAGACGGCGATTCGGGCGCGCTGGTGTTGAGTGAAACCGCGCTGGAGCAATATTTGATTACGCAGGGGCGCGAATGGGAACGCTACGCGTGGTGCAAAGGCCGCGTGGTTACGCCGTATCCGAACGACATCAAATCGCTGGTGCGCCCTTTCGTATTCCGCAAATATCTGGATTACAGCGCGTATGAAGCGATGCGTAAGCTGCACCGCCAAATCCGCAGCGAAGTCAGCAAAAAAGGCATGGCGGACAACATCAAACTCGGCGCGGGCGGCATCCGCGAAGTCGAATTTATCGCCCAGATTTTCCAAATGATACGCGGTGGCCAAATGCGCGCGCTGCAACTGAAAGGCACGCAGGAAACGCTGAAGAAACTTGCCGAGCTGGGCATCATGCCGTCTGAAAACGTCGAAACCCTGCTTGCCGCCTACCGCTTCCTGCGCGACGTCGAACACCGCTTGCAATACTGGGACGACCGGCAAACCCAAGCCCTGCCGGCTTCGCCCGAACAGCGGCAACTGCTTGCCGAAAGTATGGGATTTGATGATTATGCCGATTTTTTGAACGCTTTAAATCAACATCGAAACCAAGTCAACCGGTTGTTCAACGAAATTCTGAGCGAACCCGAAGAACAAACGCAAAGCAACAGCGAATGGCAATGGACATGGCAGGAAAAGCCTGATGAAGAAGAACGGCTAGGCCGTCTGAAAGAATATGGGTTTGATGCCGAAACCATCGCCACGCGGCTCGACCAAATCCGCAACGGCCATAAATACCGCCACCTTTCCGCACACGCCCAGCCGCGTTTTGACGCGATTGTGCCGTTGTTGGTACAAGCGGCGGCAGCGCAACCCAACCCGACCGATACGCTGATGCGGCTGTTTGACTTCCTCGAAAACATCAGCCGCCGCTCCGCCTATCTCGCTTTCCTCAACGAACATCCGCAAACCTTGGCGCAACTGGCAGAGATTATGAGCCAAAGCTCGTGGGTGGCGGCGTATCTGAACAAATATCCGATTTTGTTGGACGAACTCATCAGCGCGCAGCTTTTGGATACCGCGTTTGATTGGCAGGCACTCGCCGCTACCCTTTCAGACGGCATCGAAGCCTGCGGCGGCGACACCGAAGCGCAAATGGACACCCTGCGCCGCTTCCAACACGCCCAAGTCTTCCACCTCGCCGTCCAAGACCTCGCCGGATTGTGGACGGTAGAATCCCTCTCCGACCAACTTTCCGCCCTCGCCGACACCGTCATTGCCGCCGCCCTTTCGTGCGCGTGGGCGGATATGCCCAAAAAACACCGCGACACCCCGCAATTTGCCGTCATTGGCTACGGCAAGCTCGGCGGCAAAGAACTCGGCTACGCCTCCGACCTCGACTTGGTCTATCTTTACGACGATCCCCATCCCGAAGCAGGCGACGTGTACAGCCGCCTCGCCCGCCGCCTGACCAACTGGCTTTCCACCGCCACCGGCGCGGGCAGCCTCTACGAAACCGACCTGCGCCTGCGCCCCAACGGCGACGCCGGCTTCCTCGCCCACAGCATCGCCGCCTTCGAAAAATACCAGCGCGAAAACGCATGGACGTGGGAACACCAATCCCTTACCCGCGCCCGCTTCATCTGCGGCACACCCGAAATTCAGACGGTCTTCGACCACATCCGCACCGAAATCCTCACCGCCGAACGCGACCAAACCGCCTTGGCAGGCGAAATCATCGAAATGCGCGAAAAAATGTTCCCCACCCATCCACCGGTTGACAGCAACGTCAAATACGCGCGCGGCGGCGTGGTCGACGTCGAATTTATCGTCCAATATCTGATACTTGCCCACGCCCGAAAATACCCGCAACTCATCGACAACTACGGCAACATCGCCCTCTTGAACATCGCCGCCGACTGCGGTTTGATTGATAAAACCCTTGCCGGACAAAGCCGCACCGCCTACCGCTTCTACCGCCGGCAACAGCACAACACCAAACTGCGCGACGCGGCAAAAACCGAAGTAAGCGACGAATTGCTGTCCCACTACGGCAATGTCAGGAAATTGTGGCGGGAAGTGTTCGGGGAGGAAGTGAAATTCAAGTAAAGCAGGTATTACGAAAGGGGGGATTAAGTCATTAGCCGCATAGCGTGGGTTCTACCATCTACGCCATCAAAACAAAAGGTCGTCTGAAAACGCTTTTCAGACGACCTTACTAGCAATAATCTCCCGTGTGCAAAGCCCATGCTAGAGGTTCTATAGTGGATTAAATTTAAACCAGTACGGCGTTGCCTCGTCTTGCCGTACTATTTGTACTGTCTGCGACTTCGTCGCCTTGTCCTGATTTAAATTTAATCCACTATAATTATGTGTGGTTTACAGCAAAAACGGTATAAACCTGTTTTTCACACGCGATTTATATTCCCTGTATTGCTCATTGCGGCTAAGCACCTGTTCTTCATAATTCATGCGTAAAAACTGAAGCAGATACAATAGGGTCAACACTTCAATATTCCACAATGAGAAATTGTTGAGTAGAAATGCCATATGTCCGATGAAATAGCCGAAATAAATCGGATGCCGTACCAAGCGATAAGGGCCGGTATCCACCACGGTTCGACAGGCAGGTAAAAGTCCGAAGCTCCTGCCCAGATAAATTTTGGCGTAAATCTGCCAACAGATGCCGAAAACGAGCAAGACAGATGCAACATTATCAGAAATCAATTTGACCCCCCCCCCAACGCAATGGCAAAAAAATAAAAAGTCGCCCCCATCGTTGCCAATACGGGTAAAAGAGAGAAATTTCGAGTCTCCGTAAATTTAGAGAAAACCACGAGAAAAACCGTAATACACTCCCCTACCAACAACAGTAATACGACTGGATTTCCCGTCATCATATAGTTTTCTAAAACGGTTTTGATAAAATAACTCAAAGCCGTAACTGCCATTATTTTCATAGTCAGCTCTAAGGCAAGCTGTCTATAATTCAGCTTCATAATTTTCCCTTTATTGATATTTTTTAAGCAGATAATGCAGGTTTTGTTGGTTTTCAACCCAATCTGCCCAACCCGTAGCGCGGGCTTTGCCCACGAATCAACCCCAAAATTTCAGACGACCTCTTTTACCCGCCATTATTGTGGGCAAAGCCCATGCTACAACAATACGAAACACGTAGCAACACATCCCCGCCACACACAACCTATCGGCATGGTGTAGGTAAAAAATTCTTAGGACATGTAGGTCGGATTCTCGAATCCGACATTTCAATCATTCCCGAATTTTTGCAATGTGTGAACATCGGTTCTTTTGTCGGATACTTGTATCCGACAAAAGCCTGCCATCTCAAATAGCCGTCGGATTCGAGAATCCGGTCTGCCAAACCGATGTTGGAAGTCCCTGAAGCCGAGTTGGATTTGGCGAAAGAAAAACTGCCGCAGATTATAGCGGCAGTAGGCCGAGTATGAATTGGGAAGAGACGCATTGATGTTGCAGAAACTTATCTGAAAAAACCTTGCCGCCGTCATTCCCGCGAAAGTGGGAATCTAGGACGCAAGGTTGGAGAAACCTTTTTTCTGATAAGTTTCCGTGCCGATGAGGCTGGATTCCCGCCTGCGCGGGAATGACGGCGGAGCGGTTGCTGCTTTTCCGGCAAATACCACAAGCCAAAATCCCGTTATTTTCACCAGAACAGAAAACCAAAAACAGAAACCTAAAATCCGTCATTCCCACGAAAGTGGGAATCTAGTCCGTTCGGTTTCGGTTTCTTTTGAGTTTTGAGTAACTTTTAATTTGTTATTCCCGTGAAAGCGGGAATCCGGAAACTCAAAGCGGCAAGAATTTATCGGAAACGACCGAAACTCAAAAAACCGGATTCCCACTTTCGCGAGAATGGCGATATGGCTATTTTCCATTTTAATGATAACCCTTTTTGTTTGCTTACCAGCGGTAGCCTAATTTGATGCCCGCGCTGTGTTGCGCTTCCAGTTGCGGGCCTTTGGCGGCGGCGGCGTGGAGGGACAGCGTGAAACCTTTGATTTCGGCGTTTACGCCCCATTCCGTACTGCGGGTTTTGCCGAAATCCTGCGCCAATACGGCGGTATTGACGCGCGTTCGGACTTTGCCCGAAGCGGCATCGGTATAGGACAGGCTCAAATAAGGCGTGATGGAAATGTGTTGCGCCGGTTTGAATGAATAATCTGCCTTAATGCCCGCGCGGTAGCGGTTGAACGCAAGACCGGGGGTGGCGATATTGACGTTTTCGTAGCGGTAATCCGCTTTTTGGACGAAATAGCGCGTTGCGCCGATGTGCGGTTCGATGCCGAATCCGCCGAAACCTGCGCGGTATCTTGCCTGAATGCCGTAATGCAGCACGCGGCGGCGGATTTTGCCTCCGATGCCGTCTGAAAGGCTGCCGCTGCTAAAACCCGCGCCCGCGCTGATGCCGATGTCGAACCTGCCGATGCCGTATTGCCCGAAAACGGCGCCGTGGGCAAGCCGTGCCGAGTTGCTGATGCCGTCGTCGAAGGTGTTTTCGGTCCGGTTGTGCGAAAATAGGATGCCGACGCGCCCGCTGCCGAGGTTTTTCTGCATACCGATTTGACGCAGGTCGGTTTGTTGGCGGTAGGCGCGGAAATCTTGCGAACGGTAGTGTTTGGTGTCCCGGATGCCGCTTGTCCAAACGGCGTTGCGGCGGTCTTCGGCAAATACGCGATCCAATTCGTCCTGTACGGCGAAAACGCTGTTGAGCGTGGCGGAAAATTCACTCAAACCACTATTGGCATAACGGCTGATCAAGTCGCGCTGCGGTTGGGGCTGCGGTTGTGGCAAATCCCGGCGGGCGCGGCGGAAGGCGGCGGTAACCGGCCGGGTTTCCGCTTCGCGCTGTTTCTCCAAGGCGGTGTCTTTATCCGTCTGCGCCCGTTTTTTCTCTTCCTCCGCCTGCATAATGCCGGCATTTTCCCCGCCTGCCTGCCGGGCCAGTTCGGCAACGCTTTCTGCCTTCTCGGCGGCATCGCGCCCGGCCGCATTCAGCGAGTCAAGGGTTTGCGCGTTGTCTTTTTCCGCCTGTTTCTTGGCTTCCGCCGCGCCTTCGCGCGCCGCTTCCGATTGCCGGGCGGCGGTTAGGGCGGTTTGCGCTTCCTGTTCTTTTTGCGCTTTGTCGGACTGCCTGCGTTCCAACAATGCCCGTTTTGCCTCCAGCCCTGCGCGTTCGGCTTTGGCGTTTTGCAGTTCCGCCTCCGTTATAACCAGCTCTTCCTTCACGTTCGCCAGTGAAAGCACCATTGATTGCAAATCTTGTTTTTCTTTCGCTGTTTCCGCGATTTTGTCGGCAAGGGCTTTTGCCTCCCCGGCGGCGGCAACGGCTTTTTCACGTTCGTCCTTGATTCGGTTCAGGCGCGTCAATTTGGCTTCCGCCCAATCGATTTTGGCGGTTTGTTCGGCAATTTGCGCCTTCGCCAGCGCAAGGTTTGCCGCGTCCGCATTTTCCGCACCTTCCAAGGTGTTGCCGCGCCGGTAGCCGGCATCGGCTTCTTCGGCGCGTCTGCCTGCTTCGGCTGCCGCCGTTTTTGCCTGCGCCCACGCGGCTTCTTTTTCCGCCTGTGCGGCTTGGGCGGCGGCGGTTTGTTTTTTTGCCTCTTCAAGTTCGGCATTGAGGCGGTTCAATTCGCTTTCAGACGGCACAGCGCCGGAAATTTCCGCCTTTTTCAAGCGCACCTTTTCTTCTTCATCCTGTTGTTTGGCGGCAAGCTGCGCCTGTTTTGCCGCCAAGGCGGCCTCTGTTTCTCCCGCCGTGCCGAGTTTGTCGGAAAGCTCTTGTTCTTTGACCGGATTATGCAGGCGGAACTCGCCGTCTTTGCGGATAAGCTGATAGCGCCACGCACCGGCATCTACATAATTGTTTTGCAGGGTGAAATTAAGTTTGTCGGACAGCGGTTTGTTGTCTTTTCCTTCCACTACCGTCAATTGTTCGAGGCTTACGGGTTCGTTGCCGGTATTGTTGACAGCCAAGGTGTAAGTGCCTTCGGAACTTTCCGCCAGCTTCAATTTGTCGCTGCGGTAGCCGAAGAGTTCCGACATAAAGCGGAATGTTCCCTGACCGTTCAATTTTCCGTTTACTGTCAGCGTGTTGAAACGGGATTCTGCTGAAGTTGGCCGAACCTCCGGCTCTAACGAACGGCGGCGGCGCGGCGTGCCGCTTGTGTCTGCCGCGCCGGTTGTCGGATATGCCGAATTTAGGGTAACCGTACTGTTATTTAGCGTTAAATCCTGCACTGCGGTATCACCGGGCATTGTCCAATCCGCATTTTCCAACACTGCCGCCGTACCTTCCCCGCCTTGGATTTGATGCAAAAAATGGCTGTTTTTTAAAGAAAATTTGGAAGAACCCGTTAAATGCACATCACCGTTTAAAGTGGCATTGTCCACCGTTGCAGTTGCATTGTCGGAAAGTCGGATATTGCCTGTTTGGGTTGCATTATTGCTTAATGTAAATTGGCTTTGATTTGTTAGGGTTACATTGCCAACTAAATCTACAAGCCCTGAAGCCGAAAGATTTGCAGTGTTAGATAATTGCACATTGCCTTTCACTTGCGTGCGCGGCAATGATTTAATGGTTTTCTCATCAGTTAATTTATCTGTTCTACAAGTCGTCAATCCGGTCCAATCCGAACGCGTGCAAATGGTATTTTCCTGATTTGGCACAACACCGAATGTGGCGTTGGCGTTATTGCTGATTGTCCAATTCCCCTCAATGTTAGAAACATTGCGGGAAACCACCGCCTGCCCGCCCTGAATATGGAAATTTTCCGCTTTAAACGTGCGGTCGATCCAGTCGTTGTCCCACACGATTTCTCCGTGCGGAATGCCCTCTTTTTGCGACCAATGGTTGTTTAAATGATTGTAGGCGTGCGGTGTCGGTCTGCCGCTGAAAAACAGTTTGCCGTTTGTTTGCGTGATGTTGCCGTTTAAATTTGTTCCGCCGGAAAGCAGTAAAGTGCGATCCGCTTCTGTCGGTTGGTAATTCAGATTGAGCCGCCCGTTTGTTTTGGCCGCATCTTTCTCTCCAAACCAACCGTTGTAGGCAATTTCTTTTTTGCTATCCAAGCTGTTGTTATTGTCGGTTGTAGTAATATCTTTATTGCCTGTAATGGTAACGGTGGATTCTTTGTCTTGATTGTGGTTGACAATCATCGCCCCTTCATCGGTATTTTGAATACGGTGGAACGAAAGCGAATGCCCGTTTAAATCCAAACGACCGCCGCGAAAGCCGAAATAGAGTTTGTCGGGGTTGAACTGATTATCGGCATTCAGTTGCACCGTCCCCCTGCCGCTGACCAAGCCGATTTCACTAAAGGCTTGTTTTTTATTATTTTCATCTGCTTGTTGATCTAAAATAACTTTACCGTCGCCCACGCTGATCGAGCCTTGGTTTTCCCCTTTGGCTTGAACGTGCAGCGTGCCTTTGCCGATTTTGGACAGGCGGTCGTTTGCCACGCCGTTTACTTTCCAAGTAACGGTACTGCCATCACTGATATGAACGCCCGCGCCTTGCCAAGTCTGATTGGATTCGGGTGCAACGGTAAAGTTTCCTTCAAAATACAAACCGCCCGCGCCTTGGTTGATGTTGTTTGATAAGATGAGTTTGCCGTTGCCGTAATCGATAAAAGAAAGGTTTTCACCGTTGTTTAACCTTGGACGGTACTGATTAACACCCCCTGCCGCGTAAACTGGTTCTTTATCAGTTTCATTCAAAGATTCGTCAAACAGTCGGACTGTCTGTACTTTAAGCTTTGGATTGGAAACCTTTTCGTTGGTTTCTGTTACCGTACCCGTACCGTTGTTGTTGGATGTAAAGGAAAAATGTCCGTTACTGCGCGGTTCGAAAAAGACGGTATGTGTATCGCCTCTGTAAATGTCATCGTAGAACCAATCTTTGCGTATCAGCTGGAAACTGTTTTCCCTGCCGGAATAAGGGTAGCCCGTTTGCAAAACTCCGTTGAGCAGCCATTTATTGTTTGTTTTGTCATAAATAAACATTGGAGAACCGCTGTCGCCTGCCGCACCTGCAATCGGCATAGGGCCATAGTCGTTGGCATGGCGCACATCGCCGCTCAAACTAACTACGCCATTATTTCCCCAACCCTGCATATGTGTATTGCCGCCAATTAACCATGCGCCGGAGTAGGATAAATCGCCGTGTTTGTCATCATCATAACGCCAATAGTGGTGTCCTGAGCCGATGCGGACACGCTCGGGATATTTTTCTTTATCGGAATAGGTATTCCCCCTCATGTCACCCGTCATTTCGACAGGTTTTGCATCGGTTACGAACTTATGCAAACGCGGCATATGGTAATCGCCGTTGTAAGGGTGTGAATTGTCAGGCTTATAATTATTTCTTTTCACAATTTGGTAAGAAAAACGGTGCTGATCGGGATTGCTTCCCTCCGCACCAAAATCAACATTGTTATAGCCGCCATTATGTGCCACGCTCACAATATATTGATCGCCCACCAATGCCGCCACGCCGTTACGCGATACCACAGAAAAATCAATCATCGGGGCTTTTGTCATTGATTTGCCGACCAACTCCCCTTTTTTGTTGTAAACCTCAATATCTTTCGCCCCGACTGCAAACTTGCCTTTATTTTCGGCAAAGTCGCGATAGTATTGGTAGTTGATGCCGAAATAAGTGTGTCCCGCCCGGGCTTGGGGCAGAATGCCGAACGACAGGCATATGGCTAAGTAAGCGGGCGAGAAGCGGATGCGGCCGGTTTTTGGGGTTTTGCGGTGTGTTTCGGTTGTCCGTTTGTCGGTTATTTTCATTATTTTTCCTTACTTGACGGTGGGATTTGGGTTTGTTTGGGAGGGCGCGGCTTCCGCTTCCGGGCGGCGCGCGGGATGTGCCTATATGTGCGGTTCGGCGTATTTTGCCGCTTCTGTTCGGAGATGGTGCAGGGAAGGGCGGGAAGGAAAAAAACGGGGATTTTTATCAACCCGCCGGAGCCGGGGCAATTGATGGGTTGCACATAAAGGTATCATTCTGAATGCGAAATCATATCACACTTTACTTTATCCCCGTTCCTTTTCGGTCGGAACCCCGCCGTTTTCGGCGATAAAAACCGACCGGAGGCGGAATGCGGGGCGGGGTTGTGCCGTGCGGTGTCGGAATATCGTTTTACACAAGCCGGCAATGCCGTCTGAAAGCCGAACCGTCGGACTTCAGACGGCATTTGCTATAATCGCGGCTGTTTTGAATTTTCGGGGGTTTTATGTCGGATAACGTTCCAACGATTGCGGCAGTCGCTACCGCACTAGGGCGCGGCGGCGTGGGCGTGATACGCATATCGGGGAAAAACCTGCTGCCGATGGCGCAGGCTTTGTGCGGGAAAACGCCCAAGCCGCGCGTGGCAACCTATGCTGATTTTACGGACGCGGACGGACAGGCAATCGATAGCGGGCTGCTACTGTTTTTTGCCGCACCGGCAAGTTTTACGGGCGAAGATGTCATCGAGCTTCAGGGACACGGCGGGCCGGTGGTGATGGATATGCTGCTGAACCGCTGTTTGGAATTGGGCGCGCGCCTTGCCGAACCGGGCGAGTTTACCAAACGTGCGTTTTTGAACGACAAACTGGACTTGGCACAGGCGGAAGGCGTGGCGGATTTGATTGACGCATCCAGCCGTTCGGCGGCGCGTCTGGCGTTGCGCTCGCTCAAGGGCGATTTTTCGCGGCGGATACACGGTCTGGTCGAAGACTTGATTACCTTGCGGATGCTGGTCGAAGCGACGTTAGATTTTCCCGAGGAAGACATCGATTTTCTCGAAGCGGCGGACGCACGCGGCAAACTGGACGGCTTGCGCCGCGCCGTGGATGATGTGCTTGCCAACGCGCAGCAGGGCGCGATTTTGCGCGAAGGTCTGAATGTCGTATTGGTCGGCGCGCCGAATGTGGGCAAGTCCAGCCTGTTGAACGCGTTGGCGGGCGACGAGGTGGCGATTGTTACCGATATTGCCGGAACGACGCGCGACGCGGTCAGGGAACGTATCCTGATTGACGGCGTTCCGGTGCATATTGTCGATACGGCAGGTTTGCGCGAGACGGACGACGTGGTCGAGCGTATCGGCATCGAACGCAGCCGCAAAGCCGTATCCGAAGCCGATGTCGCGCTGGTGTTGGTCGATCCGCGCGAGGGTTTGAATGAAAAGACACGGGCGATTTTGGACGCGTTGCCGCCGGAGTTGAAACGCATCGAAATCCACAGCAAATCCGATTTGCACGCACACGCGGCAGGCGGGTTCGGTACGGGCGCGGAAACCGTCATCGCGCTGTCGGCGAAAACGGGCGACGGCTTGGACGCGCTGAAACGGACGCTGTTGCGCGAGGCCGGTTGGCAGGGCGAAAGCGAAGGGCTGTTTTTGGCGCGGACGCGGCACGTCAACGCACTCAAAGCAGCGCAGGAAGAATTGTCGCTGGCGGCATTGTGCGGCAACCATCAAATCGAGCTGTTTGCCGAACACTTGCGGCTGGCGCAGGTCGCGTGCGGCGAAATCACGGGCGAGTTTACGGCGGACGACCTGCTCGGCGTGATTTTTTCGAGGTTTTGTATCGGAAAATAAACGGATCGAAAGCACCGTGGCGGTGTCCGGCTGAACATTCCGTTATCCCATAAAAACGGTAATCCGATCCGTTTGGTTTTGTTTTTTTTGAATTTCGGGCAACGCTTGAATCTTCATTCCGCGCAGGCGGAAATTATCGGCGCGGTACGGCAACTTTTTTCGATATGAAAAGACCGTCATTCCTGTAAAAACAAAAAAATCAAAAACAGAAAACTGAAATATCGTCATTCCCGCGCAGGCGGGAATCCAGGTTCGTTGAGTTTCAGTCATTTCCGATAAATTCTTGCAGCTTTGCGTTTCTAGATTCCCACTTCCATGGGAATGACGGAGAGTTGCGGGATTGGGCTTGGTACAAGCCTGAAAGGGGGCGGCGGTGCGACCGTAAAAAATGCCGTCTGAAACCCAAATCATCGGGTTTCAGACGGCATTGGCACATCAGGAGCTTAGAACTTCGCTTCGATGGTGAAATTGTAGCTCCTGCCCGGCGAGGTAAAGCGTTGGATGCCGGCGTGGGTTTTGTTGTTGACGCGGTTGACCGTGCCGAACTCGCGGATGCTGCGTAAAGATTCCCAAGTGTAGTATTGCTTGTTGGTAATGTTGTACGCGGCGGCGCGGAGCGTTACCTGTTTGCCGATATTGAGGTAGGCGGCAAGGTCGAACAGCGTATAGGCTTTGCTGTGTTTGGCATAAGGCCAGGGGTTGTTCAAGTCGTCGTTGCTGTGCACGGTGTCGGACGGCTTTTTGGCGGCGGTGCGCGTGGCGTAGGCGTTGATGCCCCAGCGTTTGGAAGGCGCGTCATAGCCCAAGCTGTAAATTGCCGTCCACGGCGAAAGCGCGTTGATGGGCGTTTCTTTGCCGTTGTTTTGCGTTGCCTTGCCTTTGATGTAGCTGACGTTGAGGCCGGTGTGCAAACCTTTGGGCAGCCCGATGCTGTCGAGGTTCCAAGTGCCGTTAAACTCTATGCCTTTCACCCAGGCGGCGGTGCGGTTTTGGTTTTGCCAGACGGGCGAGCTGACCAATGCCGTGCCCGTGCCGTCTGAAAGCGGGGCGTAGGTGGGTTTGTTCGGATCATCTGACGAAACGCCCATATACGTCAATTCGATAAAGTCGCGGTATTTGGTTTTGAAGCCCGAGAGCTTGAAGTTGCCCGCCTTGCCGCTGCCCGCCAGACCCAATTCCCAGTTTTTGGCTTTTTCGGCTTTAAGGTTGGGATTGGCTTTCAGGTAGAAATCGGGGTGCGGGAATAAGAGCCAGGTTTCGTCCGAAGTCGGCGCGCGGAAGCCGGTGCTGTATTTTGCCAACAAGTGCAGATGCTTGGTAAACCGCCAGTCGAACCCCGTGCCGTAGCTGAAGCCGGCGTGCGCGCGTTCCGAACCCAAATGGGGAATCTGCCCTCGGATGGCGGTGGTGTATTTCGGATTGTCTTTCGCGCTGCTGCTGTTTTTGTCGTAGCGTATGCCCGCATTCAGGCGGAAGCGGTCGTTGCCGCCCAAGTGAAACGCATTGTTCCAATAGGCAAATTTATATTTCGACCGGTTTTCGATCAGCATCGTGATTTTGGCATCGTTGGACGTGAGGATTTTGGGGTCGTACAGTTTTGCGAAATAGCTGTAATCCGAGTTGGCATTGTCCCCCCTGCCGCCGCCCAAGCCGTATTGCGCCGCCCAAACAGCTTTGGAAAAGTCGAGTTGTTTTTCAAAATCGGCAGTCCATTGCGCGGTGTTTTGGCGGATGTGCCGGAACGAATGGTAAACCTCGCCGTTGATGCCGTTTGTATCGTAATTTTTCGGGACGTCCCAAGTCCAAGTGTTCATATCGATGCGTTGTTTGTCGTAACGCAGCTTGAGGCTGTCCCACGGGCCGTGTTCCAATTCGTTTTTGTATTCGACGCCGGTGCGGCGGCGGTAGCTCACGTCTTGGCGGTGGCGGTAGTCGCCCGTCGCGGGAGAGTAAATTGTACCCACCCACAAATTAGACAGCTCGTTGGTAAAACGGTCGGTGCGCGAGTCTTCAAAAATCCAGCCGATGCGGTTGCGGTCGTTGAAATTGTAGCCCAGCTTGAACAGGGTGCTTTTGTTTACCCATTCTTGCGGGTCGGGTCGGGAGCGCGCAACCCCTGTGGCAACATAGGTCTGGTACTTGCTGAATGGTTGGGTTGGGCTGAAAACATACCCCTTGTTTTCAATTTTGACATCGCCCTCGGTCGAGCGGTTTTTGGTTTCTTTGCCGAAGCGGCGGGTATAAACCAATAAGGCATCCAAACCAAAGAGCCTGCCGGCGGCGGTGATGCTGCTGAATTTTTGGCTGTTTTTGCCGACGCTGCCGCCCTTTATCCCCAAA
>NZ_JAGTUI010000037.1:0-20958 GCF_018224585.1 Neisseria sp. Marseille-Q1983 | reverse complement strand
ATGGCTGAAAACAGCGGCGGCAAGTGTAACGCGTTTGAAAATACGGGGCAAACGGTTTTTCCGCCTTTGTGCCGCGCAGCCGGGCAATGCCGTCTGAAGGGCTTTCAGACGGCATTGCCCGGGCTATCTCAAAGCGTCCAGCAGTTTGGTGTGTATTCCGCCGAAACCGCCGTTGCTCATCACCAAAATATGGTCGCCGGTTCGGGCGTTTTTCACAATTTCGGCAACGAAGGCATCGAAATCCTTGCCGACGTGCAACCTGCCGCCCAAAGGCGCGAGGGCTTCGGCGACGTTCCAGTCCACACCGCCGGCGTAGCAGAACACTTGGTCGGCTTCTTTGAGACTTGCGGGCAGGGCGGCTTTCATGGTGCCGAGTTTCATGGTGTTGGAACGCGGCTCGAGGACGGCGAGGATACGCGCGCCGCCGATACGTTGGCGCAAACCTTGAATCGTGGTTTCGATGGCGGTCGGATGGTGGGCGAAGTCGTCGTAAACGGTGATGCCGTTTGCCGTGCCTTTGATTTCCATCCGGCGTTTAACGTTTTTAAACGCGTTCAAGGCTTCGCAGGCCGTCCGAATATCAACTCCGGCGTGACGCGCGGCGGCGATGACGGCAAGCGCGTTCATACGGTTGTGCCTGCCCATCAAATCCCATTTGACACGTCCGGCTTTTTTGCCGTCAAGCAACACGTCGAACGAGCCGTCGGTATTGACTTCGCCGGCCTGCCAGCCGTGTTCCGTGCCGAATTTCTCCACCGGCGTCCAGCAGCCTTTGTCCAAAGTGTCTTGCAGGCTTTGCTGCTGTCCGTTGCAGACGATTAAGCCTTCAGACGGCACGGTGCGCACGAGGTGGTGAAACTGGGTCTGTATCGCGCCCAAGTCGGCAAAAATATCGGCGTGGTCGAATTCTAAATTGTTCAACACGGCGGTACGCGGGCGGTAATGCACGAATTTGGAGCGTTTGTCGAAAAAGGCAGTGTCGTATTCGTCGGCTTCGATGACGAAAAACGGCGATTTGCTGTTCGGGTCTTGACGCGGTGTTTGCGGCAGGCGGGCGGAAACGCCGAAATTTTCCGGTACGCCGCCGATGAGGAAGCCCGGCGCGAGGCCGGCATATTCCAAGACCCAGGCGAGCATGGACGCGGTAGTCGTTTTGCCGTGCGTCCCCGCCACGCCGAGTACCCAATGATGGTGCAACACGTTTTCCGACAGCCATTGCGGGCCGGAAATATAAGGCAGGCCGCAGTTCAAAATCGCTTCAACCACATCCATCCCGCGCTTGGCGACATTGCCGATAACGTAAACGTCGGCTTTAAATTCGTCCAACTGCGCGGCATCGAAGCCTTCGTGTACGTCTATACCCAAGGCTTCGAGCTGGGTGCTCATCGGCGGATACATCTTCGCGTCGCAACCGCTGACTTCAAACCCCGCTTCTTTGGCAATGGCGGCAAGCCCGCCCATAAACGTGCCGCCGATACCAATAATATGGATGTGTTTCATCAAAGTTCCCCAATCGTTCAAATTTTGCCGTCCGACAGCGCAAGGGCTGATTCGGCTTCAATCAGTGCGGCTTGATGCCGGCAGCCGAACCGTCTTTCTGTGCATTTCCTTTCGGATTTTGGGCGGCTTCGTCCCTCACCGAATCCAAATGATCGTCAGCCCCTGCGTCTTCCGCCCTGTCTTTCACGGCAGGCCTGACCGAACTGTACACACGATCCCGCCCCAAACCCGCGTTGGTACAATGTTTTCCCGGAGTTTGGCTGTAACTGACCTTACCGTTTTGACGGCATTCATACACTGCCGCAGATGCCGTCTGAACCGCCACAGCCAGCATCAGCTCCGCAATAATTTTAGATGTTTTCATATCAAGACTCCTTCAAAACCATTTCCACCACATCCAAGCCAAAACCGCCGCCGCCACGGCATTGGACAATAAGATGAGTTTCCACTGCCCTGCCTTATGCGGCACAGCCCTTCTCGGCTTTAAAACGCCGCCATAAAAAAACGGCGACAGCAGCATAGAAGCGATACATAAGAAAATCAATACGCCGTAATAAATTTTTTCAGACGGCATTTCTTTTCCTCAATACGCCGCCCGTTGGCGCATCTGTTCAAACAGGCAGATTGTCGCCGCCATCGCGACATTTAAAGACTCGGTTGCATCGTGCATCGGAATCCTGACACACTTGTCCGCCCTGTCTAAAACTACTTTACCGACCCCTGCGCCTTCGTTGCCAAACACCCAGGCTGTCGGCTTGCACAAATCTTCGCCGTACAAAACCGCCTGCTTTTCCTCGCGCAAGGCGGTGGCAAACACACGGTCTTCATAGCGCGCCAACCATATTTCCAAATCCGCCTGCGGATAAATGTCCAACAGGAAATGCGCGCCCATCCCCGCGCGCAATACCTTGGGCGACCACGCGTCCGCACAACCCCTACCCAAAACGACCGCGCCGATTCCCGCCGCCGCCGCGCTCCGCAACACCGTGCCGACATTACCCGGATCTTGCACGCCGTCCAAAACCACGCAGTCGCCTTTGTCCGGCAAGGTTCCGCTCAATGGGATATCAATCAGTGCAAGTATATCGTCTGCACAACTCAAGCTGCTGATTTTTTTCAATATGCCGTCTGAAACGGAAAAAAACCCGTCTTCCGGCAAAACCGCCATCAATTTACGGACTTCTTCAGACGGCATTTTCGCTTCGGGAATATATACCCCGAGCGGCTTTCCTCCCGATTGCAGGAAAACCTGAAGCAGGTGCACGCCCTCCAAAACGGTTTGGGTATACTGCCGTCTGAACTTTCCCTGCGACAGCAGGCGGTGCAGGTGTCTGATGTGTTCATTGTTTGCCGAACTGATATGCTTCACTTTACCGCCTTTTCAAGAATATATAATAGGTAACGGCGATTCCGATTCCATCAAAATAAAACGGGAAAATCCGGATGGACGGGCAAAATGCCGTCTGAAACCGAGATTTGAAAATCCGTACCGTAATTTGCCAACGCCAGCGGGCGGTTGTCCTTGTCGGCGACAACCGGCCAAAACGGGCGCAGCGCGGGCAAAACCCGCTTTTCCTGAAGGATTTTCTTCACATCCTTATGGATACCGCCGACAGCCAGCCTGTCCGATGCCGCAACCGTACGCAAGATTCCGTCCTGCTCCAAAAGATGCCCGGGAAGTCCGAACGGATGACGTTTTAAAACAAATCCCTGCCCCGCCAATATTTCCCTTAAATTTCCGCTTATCTGCCTGTCTTTCAAAAACCGCAGTTTATCCGTTTTTTCCGGTCGGAACACAAACAGCCTGCCCGCATAATGATGCAATTCAAAACCTTGCAAGTTCCAACGTCCGGTTTTTGCCTCCGTCAAAACCCGGGCAATGTCGGCAAGGGCATTCTGATTCGGCACGGGAACGCCGTTTTCCTTCAGAAAATGCCGCAAAATATGGGTTTTTCGGCGCGGGGAAAACGTCAGCCACCGCGCCGTATCAAAATAACCCGCCCCGCAAACCCAACGGCAGTCTTGAACGACGACCTCGTCCAACAAAGCCAAATCCTCCTGCAAAGCACGGACATTGTTCAGCAGATGCCGCCCGAAATGGGGAATCTGCGCCGAAAGTTCGGGCAAAATACGGTGCCGGAAGCGGTTTCGCAAATAAGCCGTATCGGTATTGCTTTCATCCTCGATATTCGGCAAACCGTGTTTTTGGGCATAATCCCATATGTCTTGGCGCGAAAAAGGCAGCAAAGGCCGCCAAATGATGCCGTTTTCCCCCAAAGGGCGGACGGCGGGCATAGCCGACAAAGCACGCAAACCGCCGCCGCGCGCGACCGCCAGCATAAAGGTTTCGATTTGATCGTCCCTGTGGTGCGCCAACGCCAAAACGTCAAAGCCTTTTTCGGCAAACGCGGCATAACGCTTTTGCCGCGCTGCCGCCTCGATGCCCAAACCGTTTTTTTCCACGCAGACCTTAACCGTTTCCAGCCTCACCCCGAGCATATCGCAATAGTTTTGGCAGAAATCCGCCCAATCGTCGGCATGGGGACTCAAGCCGTGATGGATATGCAATGCCTCCGGCACAAATCCTGCCCGTTTCCCAGCGCGGACAAGCAGATGCAGCAAAACGACGGAATCCAATCCGCCGCTTAATGCCACTGCTGTTTTTTTTCCATTCAGACCTTGAGGGAAACAATCCTTCAAGCATTGCTCAAACGCATCTAAAGTCAGCACGGCTTCATCCCGATAAAGAAAAAGCAAGCAGTTTCAAACAAACTGCTTGCCGCCGGTTACATTTGAATTATTGTTCCGAAAATTTGCCGTAAGCCATAATGCGGTCGAAACGGCGCGAAAGCAAATCGGCAAGCGGGATGCTTTGCGCTTCGTGCAGTTGTTTTTCCAAAACGGCTTTTACGTTTTTCATGGTTTGCCCGAAATCCCGATGCGCGCCGCCCAATGGTTCTTTGATGACGGTATCGACCAAGTCCAGCTTTTGCAGGCGGTCGGCAGTAATGCCCAAAGCCTGAGCCGCATCCGCCGCCTTTTCCGCCGTTTTCCACAAAATAGACGCGCAGCCTTCGGGGGAGATAACAGAATAGGTCGAATATTGCAGCATATTGACGTAATCGCCTACGGCGACCGCCAACGCACCGCCCGAGCCCCCTTCGCCGATGACGGTACACAAAACGGGAACGCGCAGGCGTGTCAGTTCGTACAGGTTTTTGCCGATGGCTTCCGACTGCCCGCGTTCTTCCGCGCCGATGCCGGGATACGCGCCCGGTGTATCGATAAAGGTCATGACGGGCAAGCCGAATTTCTCAGCCGTTTTCATCAGGCGCAGGGCTTTGCGGTAGCCCTCGGGGCGCGGCATACCGAAGTTACGGCGGATTTTTTCTTTGGTGTCGCGCCCTTTCTGATGCCCGACGACCATCACGCTTTGTCCGTTGAAACGTGCCAATCCGCCAACAATCGCATGATCGTCGGCAAAGTGGCGGTCGCCGTGCAGCTCTTCAAAATCGGTAAACAGTGCCTCAATGTAATCCAAAGTATAGGGACGCTGCGGATGCCGGGAAACCTGTGAAACCTGGGCGGGCGTAAGTTTGCTGAAAATCGATTTGGTCAGGTCGTTGCTTTTTTTCTGCAAACGGTGTATTTCGTCCGAAATATCGACGGCAGACTCGTCTTGGACGAAACGCAGTTCATCAATTTTGTTGGTCAGTTCGGCTATGGGTTGTTCAAAATCCAAAAAAACAGGTTTCATAGAATGAAGCTCTCATCAACAGATTCTGCCGCTATCATACGCTATTTGTGCATATTCCGCAGTTAATTTATTGTCCAAAACGGCTTTTCCACACCCTCTTTTTGTGTTCGGACAGCATGGAAAACAGTGGATTAGTGCATATATACTAGTTATAAGGCGGCGTATCTTATGCTAAACTCGAAACAAATTCAATTATTTCAAACAAAATCGTATGAAAGACAAGCACGATTCTTCCGCCATGCGGCTGGACAAATGGCTTTGGGCGGCACGTTTTTTCAAGACCCGTTCCCTTGCGCAAAAGCACATCGAACTGGGTAGGGTTCAAGTAAACGGCTCGAAGGTCAAAAACAGTAAAACCATAGACATCGGCGATATTATCGACCTGACGCTTAATTCCCTTCCCTATAAAATCAAGGTTAAAGGTTTGAACCACCAACGCCGCCCGGCATCCGAGGCGCGGCTTCTGTATGAAGAAGACGCGAAAACGGCAGCATTGAGGGAAGAGCGCAAACAGCTCGACCAATTCAGCCGCATCACTTCCGCCCATCCCGACGGCAGACCGACCAAGCGCGACCGCCGCCAACTGGACAAGATGAAAAAAGGAGACTGGTAAAACCGTTCCCGCTGCAAACAGAAGCACGAACCGCGTACCGCCGCATTTCAGACGGCATTCCCGAAACTTATTCTGCCTCGTCTATCCATGCCTGCTGCACGGCCTCGAGGATGCGTTCACCGCAACGGGCGGGGTCGTCGTCAAATTCGGGCAATGCCATAATCAGGTCGCGCAGTTGGGTAAAGCGCACGGTTTTGGGATCGATGGTTTCGCCGTGCAGGTCGTAGAGTTCTTCGGCGATACGCCGGGTATCGGTCCATTTCATATGAATTTCCTTTTATCGTCCGGCATTGAAGCCGTGTAGAATATGTTTCGGCAAAACTGCCGCCCTTTGAGGATGGCTGAATGTTTCAACTCGCCGGACAACACATCAAGCACCAGCCTATGTGCCGTCCCAATCTGGGAGGAGTTGTCCCTCCCAAACAAATCTGATTCTACCGCCCTGAAGGGCGGGGTTTCAACCGACAAGGAAGATTGATGAACAATATGTTTGCCGCAAAATTGTCCAAACTGGTTTATACCGCTTCCGACCATCCCGACCCCCTGTCGGAGATGGAGGAGTTTGACCGCCTGATTTTGCTGATACGCAAACTGTATCAAATATTGGACGGGCAGCATATCCTCTCCAGAGTAACGGTTTGCCTTCACTACCGGAGCAGGCGCGGCCTGATTGCCTTGGATAAAGCGGCTGCCGGTTGCGATGCGGCAATGTTGCGCGCCCAACGTTGGCGCATCTACACGCAGATTGCGGAACGCCTTGCCGGGTCGGACGGCGGCTTCACGGTTACGGCAGAAAGCGTATCCGCCGCCTGCCCGGAGCTTGAAGGACGCTATCTCGAGCTTGTCCGCCGCACCGCCGTTTCTTTCGGTTTCGCACAAGAACGGGGGAATCCGGCCGGCGGTCGGGAAGAAACACAAGCCACCCCGGATGCCGCATCAGGCCGTTCCGGCAGGAAACCGATTAAAATCAATATAGAAGCGAAAGTGGAACGTTATCCGACATACCGCCCGACCGTCGCCCTGAAAGTAACCCGCCGGCGGTTTTTCCGGCTGCAAAACCGGTGAATATCCGTAAATCGCGCCTGCGCGATTCCGTCTGTACGAACGCCTGTTTTCGGGCGATTGCGCCTTATCCGCGCAACAATGCCGTCTGAAGCGCACCGGCTTCAGACGGCCTGTTTTCAGTGTTCTTCGCGCGCGTGGTTGATGGTGTATTTGGGGATTTCCACAATCAAATCCTCGCCGGCAACCACTGCCTGACAGCTTAAGCGCGAATCGGCTTCCAAGCCCCAAGCCTGATCGAGCAGGTCTTCTTCCAATTCGGTCGGCTCTTCCAAACTGTCGAAACCTTTGCGGATGATGACGTGGCAGGTGGTGCAGGCGCAGGATTTTTCGCAGGCGTGATCGACTTCGATGTCGTGGTCGAGCAGCACATCGAGGACGGTTTTGCCTTCGGGCGCGTCTTCGATAACCGCGCCTTCGGGGCATAATGTCGTGTGTGGGAGTACGGTGATTTTGGGCATTTTTATTGTCTTTCTGTAAAAAGTGGTTGCGTTCGTTTTTCGGAAAATTGTCTGCCTAATGTCGCGGTTCGAGCAGGTCGGCAACATTTTGCCAGCCCGTCAGGCGGGCAAAATCGAGGGCGGTATAGCCTTCCGATGTCTTTGAGGCAGGATTTGCGCCGTATTCAAGCATGGCTTGAACCATAAGTGCATTTCCTGCGATGGCTTCATGATGAAGCGGCGTATAGCCGTCTTCGTCCTGCTCATGCAGAAAATCCGGATTTTGGGACAACTGTTGCCGAAAATCGTCAATACAGTTCCGGCACATCGGATGCTCTTCCAGATTTTCGGGATGTTCTTTTTCTTCATACACCAGCAATACCTGCCCGGGATCGCCGAAATCGATTCCCCATGCGGCATCGTGTTCGGTGCGCTCCTCTTCCGTCATCTGCCCGCGCATTGCCTGTACGGTAAAGCCGCCGTAGGGAATGCCGTTGCACACGAACATCCAGTCGCTGATGTCGTCAACCGGAACGCAAATGCTTTCGCCTTGTTCGACATTGGTCAGTTCGCCGGGTTCATTGTTCAGCACGCCATAAATGTAAAGACCGTCAAAATAAATATCGTCGATCCACATATGTTCGCAAATTTCGCCGTCTTCGCCGTCTTGGAAAAAAGGGGCTTTGACCATGGCAAAATCTAAGGCGGGAATGATGCGGCGGCGTTCCCAAAAAAGCTCGCGCCAAAAGTATTTGAATGTTTTACGGGCGCGTTCGCCGGCACGGTTTACCGGTTCGTCTGCCTGTTCTACATAATAAATGACGGAATCGCCCATCATACTGCTCCTCAACGTGTACGGTATCTGTTTGCACCTTACCGTGGTTTTCTGCCTTCGGCATCCGATTCGGATTTGAAAAGTTCCAAATATTCGGAATAGGCTTTTTCCAAATCCGCCCGCGAAAAACAGGTGTAAATATGGATGCCGTCTGCAATTTCGTCGGTCAGCCTCGTACCGCTTTTGCGTAAATATGCTTCTTTAAAAAGGCGGATTTTCGATTTTTTCGGCTTGTAGGATGCCGCGCCCGCCAAAAGCCGGGGCAGCGCGTAAGGGTATTCCCGGTGTCCGCGCCGTACCAAATCAAGCAGTTGTTTGCGGCCGGATCCGGCATTCCCTTCCTGCCTGCGTTCGTGGACGCTTTTTTCAAATTCCGATTCCGCCGTTTCGTTTTTCGGGAACACGATTTCGCCGCGAAGCGATAAAAACAAACGTTTTACAAGATTCTCGTCCACGGCGAACAATTCGGTATCGCCTATCCTGCTTTTACTAAAAATTTCATGGAGCAGGTTTTCTTTTTCTTTGTAATTGTCGGTTTTGACGGCGAGGATGCGTTCCAATCCGGCAACGTTCGCATAGCCGTTGTTTTCCAAATGGCGCATTCTGCCTTCAAAATTGCTTACGTCCGAAATGCCGATTTTATATAGTGAATTAAATTTAAATCAGGACAAGGCGGCGAGCCGCAGACAGTACAAATAGTACGGCAAGGCGAGCCAACGCTGTACCGGTTTAAATTTAATTCACTATACACGCCCTTGATGACGGTTTTTATCGGATAGACAATGCCTGACTTTTCCATATCGATGTTTTTCAAGTGTTTTCGAGCCTTCAGATGGCATCAGGTTATCTCTATGCCGTCTGAAACCATTTACCGTCAAATATTATCGACACTCTGCCCCGTCAACGCGCGTTGGATGTTGCGGTTCATGCGTTTGGCGGCGAAATTGTCGGTAATACTGCCGAGTTTGGCGGCGGCGGCACGGATGTCTTCGGCTTTTCCGTCTTTCACACGGCCTTGCAAATCGGCGATGCCTTGCCGAATCTGTTGCAATTCTTCGGCTTCCAGCAAATCGCTGTCCAACTCGAGGGCGGCGTTGACGGCATCGGTCAGGCTTTCGGCTTCGACCACGGCTTCGGCTCGGGCACGTGCCGCCATGTCTTCGGCGGCGTTGTCCATACTGTCTTTGAGCATTTGGGTAATCGCGCCGTCGTCCAAGCCGTAGGAAGGTTTGACTTCGATTTGCGCCTGTACGCCGGTGCTTTGTTCTTGGGCGGAAACAGACAACAGCCCGTCGGCATCGATTTGGAAGGTTACGCGGATACGCGCCGCACCCGCCGCCATAGGCGGAATGCCGCGCAGGGTGAATTTGGCAAGGCTGCGGCAGTCGGCAACCAGTTCGCGTTCGCCTTGCACGACGTGTATCGTCATCGCGGTCTGACCGTCTTTGAAGGTGGTAAAGTCCTGCGCGCGCGCGGTGGGGATGGTGGAATTGCGCGGGATGATTTTTTCGGCAAGCCCGCCATAGGTTTCCAAACCGAGCGACAAGGGCGTAACGTCCAGCAGCAGCCATTCGCCGTCGGCTTTGTTGCCGGCGAGGACGTTTGCCTGTATGGCTGCGCCGAGTGCGACGACTTCGTCGGGATTGAGGTTGTTCAGCGGGGTTTGTCCGAAAAAGGTGGCGACTGCCTGTTGGACGTGCAGCATACGGGTCGAACCGCCGACCATAATCACGCCTTTGACTTCGTTTTTACCGACACCGGCATCTTTCAACGCCTGTTTGACCGGCTCGAGCGTTTTCATCACCAAATGCTGCGTCAGGTTGTGGAACTCGGCGCGACTGATGCTTGTGTCGATTGCCATGCCGTCTGAAAGCGTCGCCTGAATGCGCGCTTCGGTTTGCGTGGTTAATTGTTCTTTGGCGGCGCGGACGAGCGAGAGCAGGAGTTGGCCGTCTTGTTCGTTAAGTTGGGAGAGTCCGTTTTGTTCGAGCAGGTAGCAGAACAAACGATGGTCGAAATCGTCGCCGCCCAACGCGCTGTTGCCGCCGGTGGCTTTGACTTCAAACAGTCCTTTGGTCAGTTGCAATACGGATACGTCGAATGTGCCGCCGCCCAAGTCGTACACGACAAACGTGCCTTCCGAGGCGTTGTCCAGCCCGTAGGCGATTGCGGCGGCGGTCGGCTCGTTGAGCAGGCGCAATACGTTCAAACCAGCCAGACGCGCGGCATCTTTGGTGGCCTGGCGTTGCGCGTCGTCGAAATAGGCGGGAACGGTAATCACCACGCCAACCAAATCGCCGCCCAAGGTTTCTTCGGCGCGCGATTTAAGGGTTTTGAGGATTTCCGCCGACACTTCGACAGGCGTTTTCACCCCCTGCCGCGTATGCAGTTCGATAACGCGTTGATTGTCGCCGAAACGGTAAGGCAGGTAGTGCGTATTTTGATGCAGATCGGCAAGCGTCCGCCCGATAAGGCGTTTGGCGGAGCTGACGGTGTTCAGCGGGTCGGTTTTTTGGGCGGACAGGGCGGTTTTGCCGACTTCAATGCCGCCGTTTTCCAGATAGCGGACGACGGAAGGCAGGGTAACGCGCCCTTCGGCATCGGGCAGGCAGGCGGCACTGCCGCTGCGGACGGTGGCAACCAAGCTGTTGGTCGTTCCCAAATCGATGCCTGCCGCCAAACGGTGCCGGTGCGGGGCGGCGGACATACCCGGTTCTGAAATCTGCAAAAGAGCCATAAATTCTGCCTGTCGGTGCGGTGTATAAAGGAAGGAAGGCGGCATTTTAACAGAATTTGCGCCGATAGTTGAGCAAACCGCTAAGGATTGGGCCGTGCCGCCGAAATTGCCCTCTACCGCCAAATGCCGATAAAATCCGCCTTTCCCGCCCATCATTAGGAATATAAATCGTGAAAGGACTCGACTATTGCCGCCAAAAAGCAGAGGAAAGCCGCTCCAGTTTTTTGTCGGGCTTCCGTTTCCTGACTCAGGAAAAACGGGATGCGGTAACGGTTTTATATGCTTTTTGCCGCGAATTGGACGATGTGGTTGACGAATGTTCCAACCCCGATGTTGCACAGGCGACATTGAACTGGTGGCGCGGCGATTTGGACAAGGTGTTCGGCGGCGCGATGCCGGAACACCCCGTCAATCAGGCCTTGCGGCAGGTTAAAGAAACCTTCAAGCTGCCGAAATATGAACTGGAAGCCTTAATCGACGGGATGCAGATGGATTTGGTTCGGGCGCGTTACGGCAGTTTTGAAGAATTGAAACTGTATTGCCACCGCGTCGCAGGCGTGGTCGGCTGCCTGATTGCGCGGATTTTGGGGTTTTCAGACGGCAAAACGCTGGAATACGCCGACAAGATGGGTCTTGCGCTGCAACTGACCAACATCATCCGCGATGTCGGCGAAGATGCACGCAGGGGACGGATTTACCTGCCGATGGAGGAAATGCAGCGGTTTGACGTACCCGCAAGCGTGATTTTGCAATGCAGCCCGACGGGCAATTTTGCCGAATTGATGGCGTTCCAAATCAAACGCGCCCGCGAAACCTACCGCGAAGCCGTATCGCTGCTGCCGGCTGCCGATAAAAAAGCCCAAAAAGTCGGACTGGTTATGGCGGCGGTTTATTACGCGCTGTTGAACGAAATCGACCGAGACGGCGCGCAAAACGTCCTCAAATACAAAATCGCCCTCCCTTCGCCGCGCAAAAAACGCATTGCCCTGAAGACTTGGTTATTCGGATTCAAACCGCGCCCCGGCACGCCAGAACGAGCATAAGGCGCATACCGCCCGCCCTTCAGGAAAACCCAACCCCCGCCGCCCCGAAAAACGGGGTTTCAACCATTGGAGGAATAAATGATGAACACGCCGCATCCGCGCCCGAAAATCGCCGTCATCGGCGCAGGCTGGGCAGGACTGTCCGCCGCCGTCACCTTGGCTCGGCACGCCGACATTACCCTGTTTGAAGCCGGCCGGCAGGCGGGCGGCAGGGCGCGCACACTGGCCGGAAATACCGACGGTTTCGGTTTTTTGGACAACGGGCAGCACATTTTGCTCGGCGCATACCGGGGCGTGTTGCGCCTGATGAAAACCATCGGTTCGGATCCCCGTGCCGCCTTTTTGCGCGTACCGCTGCACTGGCATATGCACGGCGGTTTGCAGTTCCGCGCCCTCCCCCTGCCCGCGCCGCTGCATATTTTGGGCGGCGTGCTGCTTGCCCGGCGCGCACCGACTGCATTCAAAGCCAAACTGCTTGCCGATATGTCCGATTTGCAGAAGTCCGCACGCCTCGGACAGCCCGACACGACAGTGGCGCAATGGCTGAAACAGCGGAACGTGCCGCGTGCCGCCGTAATGCAGTTTTGGCAACCCTTGGTTTGGGGCGCGCTCAACACGCCTTTGGAAACCGCAAGCCTGCGCGTGTTGTGCAACGTTTTGTCCGACGGCGTGCTGACGAAAAAATCCGGCAGCGACTATCTCCTACCCAAACAGGATTTGGGCGCAATCGTCGCCGAACCCGCCTTGGCGGAGCTTCAACGGCTCGGCGCGGACATCCGCCTCGAAACGCGCGTATGCCGTCTGAACACCATCCCGGACGGGAGAGTGCTCGTCAACGGCGAACCTTTCGATGCCGCCATACTTGCCACCGCGCCCTACCACGCCGCCGCGCTCCTGCCCGAAGGCACGCCCGAACACGTTCAGACGGCATATCAGAACCTGCGCTACCACGCCATCACCACCGTCTATCTGCGCTACGCCGAACCCGTCCGCTTGCCTGCCCCGCTGACCGGACTTGCCGACGGCACGGTGCAATGGCTGCTTTGCCGGGGCAGGCTCGGACTGCCTGAAAACGAAGTCTCCGCCGTCATCAGTGTTTCCGACCGCGTCGGCGCGTTTGCAAACCGGGTGTGGGCAGACAAAGCCCACGCCGACCTCAAACGCATCCTTCCGCATTTGGGCGAACCCGAAGCCGTGCGCGTCATCACCGAAAAACGCGCCACAACCGCAGCCGATGCCCCACCACCGGATTTGTCGTGGCTGCACCGGCACCGTATCTTCCCCGCCGGCGACTACCTCCACCCATACTACCCCGCCACGCTCGAAGCCGCCGTACAATCAGGTTTCGCTTCCGCGGAAGCCTGCCTGCAAAGCCTGAACGATGCCGTCTGAAAACGCCGGCCGGCATCAGGACGCTTTACAAGGTGCGGCAAAACGCTAAAATACCCCCGACCAACCACCAAAAAGGAAAAAGTATGGCGACACTGACCGACAAAACCATCTTAGTTACCGGCGCATCGCAAGGGCTGGGCGAACAGGTTGCCAAAGCCTATGCGGCAGCAGGCGCGACTGTGATTTTGGTTGCCCGTCATCAGAAAAAACTGGAAAAAGTCTATGACGCGATTGTCGAAGCCGGACACCCCGAACCTTTCGCCATCCGTTTCGACCTGATGAGTGCGGAAGAAAAAGAATTCAATCAGTTCGCCGCCACCATTGCCGAAGCCACGCAAGGCAAACTGGACGGCATCGTCCACTGTGCCGGCTATTTTTACGCCCTCTCGCCGCTGGATTTCCAAACCGTCTCCGAATGGGTCAACCAATACCGCATCAACACCGTCGCCCCGATGGGGCTGACACGCGCCCTGTTCCCGCTGCTGAAGCAGTCGCCCGACGCGTCCGTCATCTTCGTCGGCGAAAGCCACGGCGAAACACCCAAAGCCTACTGGGGCGGCTTCGGCGCGTCCAAAGCCGCGTTGAACTACCTGTGCAAAGTCGCCGCCGACGAATGGGAACGCTTCGGCAACCTGCGCGCCAACGTCCTCGTCCCCGGCCCCATCAATTCTCCGCAACGCATCAAATCCCATCCGGGCGAAGCCAAAAGCGAACGCAAAAGCTACGGGGACGTGCTGCCCGCATTTGTCTGGTGGGCAAGTGCCGAAAGCAAAGGGCGGAGCGGCGAAATCGTTTACCTCTAAATCCCCCAAAGGGCAGGTTCCACACCCGCCCTCCTTTTCAGACGGCATCAAAAAGCACGCCATATCCGCCAATATGCCGACACAGACAAATCTTTCGACACCCCGACAGACAAAAACACCTTGACTAAAAATTACATGCAAATAATAATAACAACCTCTTTATTCCTCTAACAATTTTGGAGTAGGTTTCATGAAAAAAATTTCCGCCGCCATCGCTTTTGCCGCCGCTGCCGTTTCACTGACCGGCTGTGCGACCGAATCCTCACGCAGCCTCGAGGTAGCAAAAGTCGCCTCCTACAATACGCAATATCACGGTGTTCGCACCCCGATTTCCGTTGGAACATTCGACAACCGCTCCAGCTTCCAAAAAGGCATTTTCTCCGACGGGGAAGACCGTTTGGGCAGCCAGGCGAAAACCATTCTGGTAACGCACCTGCAACAAACCAACCGCTTCAACGTACTGAACCGCACCAACCTTAGCGCATTGAAACAGGAATCCGGCATTTCCGGCAAAATGCAAAACCTGAAAGGCGCAGATTATGTCGTTACCGGCGATGTAACCGAATTCGGGCGCAGAGATGTCGGCGATCATCAGCTCTTCGGCATTTTGGGTCGCGGCAAATCGCAAATCGCCTATGCAAAAGTGGCTCTGAATATCGTCAACGTCAATACTTCCGAAATCGTCTATTCCACACAGGGCGCGGGCGAATACGCACTTTCCAACCGCGAAATCATCGGTTTCGGCGGCACTTCCGGCTACGATGCGACTTTGAACGGCAAAGTTTTAGACTTGGCAATCCGCGAAGCCGTCAACAACCTCGTCCAAGCCGTCGACAGCGGCGCGTGGCAACCCCGCCGTTAAGGACAAATCATGAATCCGAAAACATTTATCCGCCTGCCGCTGTATGCCGCAGTCTTGGCTTTGGCCGCCTGCGGCGGCAGCGGGCATAAAGACCTGTATTATTACGGCGATTATCCCGATACCGTTTACGAAGGTTTGAAAAACAGCGATACCTCTTTGGGCAAACAGACCGAAAATATGCAAAAATATTTTGTGCAGACACGCAACAAACAAATGAACGCCGCACCGGGCGCGCATGCCCATTTGGGACTGCTGCTTTCCCATTCGGGAGACAAAGAGGGCGCGTTCCACCAGTTTGAAGAAGAAAAAAGGCTGTTTCCCGAATCGGGCGTATTTATGGACTTCCTGATGAAAACCGGTAAAGGAGGCAAGCGATGAAACCTTTGATTTTAGGGCTTGCCGCCGTGTTGGCGCTGTCTGCCTGCCAAGTCCAAAAGGCGCCCGATTTCGACTACACGGCATTCAAAGAAAGCAAGCCCGCCTCGATTCTGGTCGTACCGCCCCTGAACGAATCGCCCGATGTCAACGGCACTTGGGGGATGCTGGCTTCGACCGCCGAGCCGCTTTCCGAAGCCGGCTATTACGTCTTCCCCGCCGCAGTCGTAGAGGAAACCTTCAAACAAAACGGTTTGACCAATGCCGCCGATATTCACGCCGTCCGGCCGGAAAAACTGCATCAGATTTTCGGCAATGATGCGGTTTTATACATTACAATTACCGAATACGGCACTTCATATCAAATTTTAGACAGCGTAACGACCGTATCCGCCAGAGCACGGCTGGTCGATTCCCGCAACGGGAAAGTGTTGTGGTCGGGTTCGGCCAGTATCCGCGAAGGCAGCAACAACAGCAACAGCGGTCTGCTGGGTGCTTTGGTCGGCGCAGTGGTCAACCAGATTGCCAACAGCCTGACCGACCGCGGTTATCAGGTTTCCAAAGCCGCCGCATACGACCTGCTGTCGCCCTATTCCCACAACGGCATCCTGAAAGGCCCGAGGTTTGTCGAAGAGCAGTCCAAATAAGCATATGCCGTCCGAACCTCTCCGAGCTTCAGACGGCATATGCGAATCTTGATACTTGCAAGCCGTACCGCCCAAAATCGGACAGCCGGTTTCAATATCCGAACAAGGTTCGGGTTCTGTATTTTGCAGAACCCGAACCTTTTATTCAAATTTAAACTTAATTCCGGCGTGGTTGTATGGTAAATTATAGTGGATTAAATTTAAACCAGTACAGCGTTGCCTCGCCTTGCCATACTATCTGTACTGTCTACGGCTTCGTCGCCTTGTCCTGATTTAAATTTAATCCACTATAACAAGCAATATGCCCTGACCGGAAAAACTTCCCCAAACTTCATCAAAAAATCAACTGTACCCGTCTTTTTCAGACGGCATTGATACCGTAAGAGATTTCCCATGCAGAAATGGCAAACCGAGCTTTATTCCACACCGCTTTGGCTTTTACAGACTCTCTTGATAGTTTCCGCCGCTTCGGCGGTGATTCTGTTTTTGACACGGAAAACGCGCTTCGGGCGGGAGTTTGCCTATATCCTGCGCCTTTGCCTGACACCGAAAAGCGCGGTCAAAGTCTTGCTGTTGATTACGGCAATGGTTACGCTGCTGTTAACCGAGGTGCGGCTGAATGTGTTGAGTACCTTTATGTCCAAAGGGCTTTACGACTCGATGCAGGATTTGAATGCTTCGGCATTTTGGATGTTTGCCGCAATGAACGCGGGCGTGGTGCTGATACGGGCGTTTAACAACGTCGTCAACGACTTCCTCGATCAAGGCTTGGCGATTAAATGGTCGGAGCGTCTCAACGAAGTGCTGACCACGCGCTGGCTTGCCGACAAAAACTACTACCGCCTGCAAATGCGCCGCCACGCGCCGGACAACATCGACCAGCGTATCCAACAGGACGCGCAGGAATTTATCGCTTCGACCATCGAATTTGTGCGCGGTATGATCAATTCGGTCGTTACCTCGCTGGAATTTGCCGTTGTTTTGTGGGGCTTGGCGGGTATCCTGACCGTATTCGGTTTCGACATTCCGCGCGGCATTGTTTGGCTCGTCTTTATTTTTGTGATTTTGGCGACCTTTATCGCCATGTGGATAGGCAACCCCTTGATTCGTTACAACTATGAAAACGAAAAACTCAACGGCGACTACCGTTATTCCCTCATCCGCGTACGCGACCACGCCGAAAGCGTAGCGTTTTACAACGGCGAACAACACGAACACGGCCGGCTTTCCGACCGCTTTAAAGCCATTATCCGCAACCGTTGGCGCATCGCGCGGCAAAGCGTCTGCTTAAGCGGCTTTAACGATATGTTCACCAACGGCATCAAACTCTTCCCGATTATTTTGCAAGCGCCGCGCCTGTTTGCCGGACAAATCAAAATCGGCGACATCCAGCAGACCGTCCAAGCCTTCGCACGACTGCAAAACGCGCTGTCTTTCTTCCGGATGTTCTACAACAAATTCACCGCCTACCGCGCCCGATTGGAGCGTCTGTACGGCTTTTTACTGAGTACCGAAGAACAACACGGCGCGCAGCAACCCGAGATTAGCGAAGTTTCAGACGGCATTGCACTGGAAAACGTCGCCCTGTTCCGCCACAACGGCGAAGTTTTATTGGACGGCATCAACATCAAACTCAAAAGCGGCGATTCGCTGCTGATACGCGGCCCGAGCGGTTGCGGCAAAACCTCGCTGCTGCGCGCGCTGGCTGGGCTTTGGCCGTTTGGTAGCAGCGGCAAAGTCAGCCGTCCGCCGCATCAAGACATCCTATTCCTACCGCAACGCCCGTACACAGCGCAAGGCAGCCTGCGAGACGCGGTTTGTTACCCCGATATCGACAAACAGCATCCGGAGCTAATCGAAGCCATGAACACCTGCCGCTTGAGTTATCTGATTGACAAATTGGACAAAACAGACGACTGGCAGCACAAACTCTCCCCCGGCGAACTGCAACGCGTCGCCTTCGTCCGCGCCCTGCTTTCCAAGCCCAAAATCATCCTGCTCGACGAAGCCACCGCCGCCTTGGACGAACCGGCCGAAGCCGCGCTCTACCGCGCCTTAAAGCAAAAACTGCCCGACAGCATCATCATCAGCATCGGACACCGAAGCACGCTCAACGCGTTCCACAATATGCGCCTCGATGTCGGCAACGTTGCCTGCGGTTGAACGATGCCGTCTGAAGCCGTTTTCAGACGGCATCGTTCAAATTGGAAAGGCGCGCGAAAACAACGTACAATAACCCGTTTACCACCCCTCGGAATGCCGAACCGTGAACCAGCTTATTTTCGACTTTGCCGCACACGACTATCCGAGTTTCGACAAATTCCTCGGCACGGAAAACGCGGAACTGGTCTATGTCCTCCGACACAAACACGGACAGTTTATCTATGTCTGGGGTGAAGAAGGCGCGGGCAAAAGCCATCTTTTGCAGGCGTGGGTCGCACAGGCGCTCGAAGCCGGCAAAAACGCCGCCTATATCGATGCCGCCTCGATGCCGCTGACCGATGCCGCGTTCGAGGCGGAATACCTCGCCGTCGATCAAGTCGAAAAACTGGGCAACGAAGAACAAGCCCTGCTTTTTTCCATCTTCAACCGCTTCCGCAACAGCGGCAAAGGCTTTTTGCTGCTCGGTTCGGAATACACGCCCCAGCAGCTTGTCATCCGCGAAGATTTGCGGACGCGTATGGCGTACTGCCTCGTTTACGAAGTCAAACCCTTAACCGACCAAGAAAAAATCGACGCGCTCGCCAGTATGGCGGCGGCACGCCAAGTAACCGTCGATTCCGAAATTTTCGAATACCTGCTCAAACACTGGCGGCGCGATATGGACAGCCTGATGATGATGCTCGACACGCTGGACAACTACGCCGTCACAATGGGCAAACGCATCACCCTGCCGCTTTTGCGCCAGCTTTTGAAACAACAGGAAACCCAATGAAAAACCTCGCCATCTTCGACCTCGACAACACCCTCATCAACACCGATTCCGACCACGCCTGGCCGCAATACCTTATCAAAAAAGGGTTGGTTGACGCTGCCGAAACCGAAGCGCAAAACGAAAAATTCTACCGCGACTACCAAAACGGCTGCCTCGACATCGACGCATTCCTCAAATTCCACCTCGCCCCGCTCTCCCGTTACTGCAAAGAAGAGCTGGCGGAATTTCACCGCGAATTTATGGCGGAATACATCATCCCCCACATCTCGCCTATGCAGCGTATGCTGGTGCAGAGCCACCAAATGGCAGGCGACGAAACCCTCGTGATTTCCTCAACCAACGAGTTCATCATCACCCCCATCTGCCACCTTTTCGGCATCACCAACATCATCGGCACACAACTCGAAACCGATCCCGACGGTCGCTACACCGGCAATTACATCGGTACGCCCAGCCTCAAAGAAGGCAAAATCACCCGCCTGAACCAATGGCTCGCCGAACGCGGCGAAACGCTCGAAAGCTACGGCAAAACCTATTTTTACAGTGATTCCAAAAACGATCTGCCTCTGCTGAGTCTCGTCAACGAACCCGTTGCCGTCAACCCTGATGCAGAATTGGAACAAGAAGCCAAAGAAAAAGGCTGGCCGGTTTTGAATTTCAAATGACGCAATGCCGTCTGAAGCCCGATTCGGCGTTCAGACGGCATTGGGGCTGAAATCCCAAAAACTCAAAGCCACAGGAATTTATCCGGAAAAACAAAAAACACAGGAATTCATCGGGAAAAACAACAATCTTTCCACCGTCATTCCCACGAAAGTGGGAATCTTGATCCGTCCACACGGAAACTTATATTTCGTCATTTGCACCCGACATAATTCAATACTTTATTTTGCAATAAATTAACGGATGCTGACAAATTAGATTGGATTAATTACCCTATTATCTATATTGGGTTATCGGGTTGCTAATTGAGCAGAGCGTAGCAAACCATAAAGTGAGTGTTTCCACCCACTCTGCATTTATAGTGGATTAAATTTAAATCAGGACAAGGCGACAAAGCCGCAGACAGTACAGATAGTACGGCAAGGCGAGGCAACGCTGTACTGGTTTAAATTTAATCCACTATACTATGAAGTGGTTATTAAATATGATAATGAGACCTATTAAATTTAGTATGGTAAATATGTTATTATTTATTGTTATATGTAGTTCATTTTTTGATCTGCTCGTTCAATTATGTACAATTTTATTTCATAGCCAAAAAATATACTTTATTACATTATTTTTATTATTTATTTTTAATTTTGTTACAAAATCTATCTATATGGCAATTATTTATCCTATTTTATATTTTTTTACGATAAAAAAATATTATCCTTACTCTAGGAAAGTGATAATTCTATTATCATTAGCATTATCTATATATTTTAGTTTTATGGACTTTTACTTTTTTTCCATATATTCAGATAACCTTAGCTATGAAACGGAGCCTTTACATTTATACATCCCTATTATTATTAATTTTTTCTCACTTTTAGTTTCTAATTTTATTTTATCTTTTATCAACAAGTAAATGTATATACAAACTACAATCCAAAAGATCCTAAGCAAACCACCAATCCCACACCACCCTTACCGGTTCAAATCCGCACAAAAACCCACATCCCGTCATTCCCACGAAAGTGGGAATCTAGGACGTGAAATCTAAAGAAACCTTTTTTCCCGATAAGTTTCCGTGCCGACAGGTCTGGATTCCCGCCTGCGCGGGAATGACGAAATTTCAAAGTTATGGCGTTATCGGAAAAACAAAAAATCAAAGCTGGAGAATTTATCCCAAACAACCGGATTTCAAAAAACCAGATGCCCGGCGGGAATGACGGATCTTAGGCTTCTGTTTTTGTTTCTATAGTGGATTAACAAAAATCAGGACAAGGCGACGAAGCCGCAGACAGTACAA
>NZ_JAGTUI010000036.1:0-21553 GCF_018224585.1 Neisseria sp. Marseille-Q1983 | reverse complement strand
GATGGTGCCAACGTTTACGTGCGGTTTGCTACGTTCGAATTTTTCCTTAGCCATGGCAATATCCTATATATCTAAGCTTTAAAGAAATGAATAATCGAGAGATGGTGCCCATGGGCAGATTTGAACTGCCGGCCTCTCCCTTACCAAGGGAGTGCTCTACCCCTGAGCTACATGGGCCTAATTGTTGGAGCGGGTGAAGGGAATCGAACCCTCACCGTAAGCTTGGAAGGCTTCTGCTCTACCATTGAGCTACACCCGCATTACTCGCTACTGCTCCAAGTAAGAATTTTGGTGGAGGGAGAAGGATTCGAACCTTCGAAGCTTTCGCAACAGATTTACAGTCTGCCCCCTTTGGCCGCTCGGGAATCCCTCCAAAAGAGAACGCTAGTTTATTAGCGGCTTGCTTTTCCGTCAAGTTTTTTTTTGATTTTATTTCAAAACAGACATAATTTGATGTTTTAAAGAAGAATTTATTTAAACTGGATAATCTTTTCGTATTTCGCCATCAACTCGTCATGCGTTTCGGGATGTTCTTCGTCAATCAGGATGCAGTCCACCGGGCAAACCTGCTGGCACTGCGGTTCATCGTAGTGTCCGACGCACTGCGTGCAGAGGTTGGGGTTGATTTCGTAAATTTCCTCGCCTTGCGAGATGGCATCATTGGGGCATTCGGGTTCGCATACGTCGCAGTTGATGCACTCGTCGGTAATAAAAAGCGACATTTCTTTTCCTTTTACACTAAATTATCAAAACCGGTCGGGCGCGGATTATAGCACAAGGTTTTTTTGAACCGGACGGTTGCAAACGAATGTTTACAACTCGGAAATGATTATCAAAGCGCATATTATTCAGCCACTTGGAAAACCCTTAATTCAAATGTACTCTGCCCCGATTTCCCCTCTCTATACTCCGACAGCCAATCAGGTTTGTCCGGCTGCCTGCCTGCCTCGATATAGACATATGCGCCGTCATTCAGGCGTGTGCCCAATGCATTGAAAAGACTTTCCCAACTTTGCCACGCAAACGGCGGATCAAGGAAGACGACATCGAATTTCTCTTTTAGGTTTGCCAAATAGGCAATGCCGTCCGAACAGACGGTTTGCACCTGACCCAAACCCAGTTCGCGGCTGTTTTTCTCAAGGGTTTGTACCGTTTGACGGTTGTTGTCTGCAATCACGACCCGTTTTGCATTACGCGAAGCGGCTTCCATACCGAGTGCGCCGCTGCCTCCGAAGAGATCCAAAACCGTTTTGCCCGTCAAATCCTGTCCCAGCCAGTTAAACAGCTTTTCACGCACGCTGTCGGGGGTTGGGCGCAGCCCGTCTGCGGATGCAAAACTCAATTTCCTGCCCCGGCATTGCCCGCCGATAATGCGTACCCGGTTGCTGTGTTTGGTATGTTTGCCTGCCGCCATAATCAAAAGCCTGTAAGTTCAAACGGTATTATACAAGACCTGTCAAAGAATATGCCGTCTGAAAACTTTTTTCAGACGGCATATCTGTTTAAACGGTTTCGGTCAGCTTGCGGAGCAGCTCGATTTCTTTGTCTTTTTGCTCCAACATTTCTTTACAGTGTTTTAATTCCATTTTTAACAAATCCAGCTTTACCGATGCATCCTGAGCGGTATAGATTGCAAATTCCCCGCTGTTGGTATCCACATCGTTAATCTGCAACACCATCCCGCCGCCGCCCGATTTGAGCAAGTCCCACATATCGATTTTGAAAATCTGAGCCAACTGCTCCAAACGCGGGATATTCAACTGCGTTTCGCCACGTTCGATTTTGGCATACCCGCCTGCCGACATCGCCAGCTTTTCCGCCATATCCTCCTGCGACCATTTGTTCAATTCGCGCATCAGGCGGATTTTTTCGTGGGTTTCCATGGGTTGAACTTTCTATGTAGGTAGTTGAATTATCGGGACAGATTTTAAACTTTAGCTGACTGGCGGGCAACTCTCTTTTTGAATAACATTAACTTGCAAGACATTACATATATATACACATATGTACATCGTCTTGCAATGTTGTTGCAGATTACACGCTCATCCCTAGAAAGAGATAGCATTCCAATAAATTATTATGAGGTAAACATGAAAAAATTTATCTTGCTTGCAATTTTAAGCTTGACCGCATCAACTTCTTATTCAGCCAATTTAAGCACAGACTATTCCGTATGGAATGCAAAAGCCCCAGAAGTCAATTCCAAAGCAAATTTACATGGCATCAGTTTGGAATACTTAGGCAACGCTGAGTCATCCCCTGCTAAAGGATGGTATGTCCGCACCCAATACAGCACTGGGAAAATTACTGAAAACTCAGCAACCGGTAAAGTTAAAATTACCGAATTGGACGGCGGTTATAAGTACCCGATTATTGAAGGAAAGGCTGCTTATTTAAGCGGGAAGGCAGGAATAGGCTTCGCATACACAACAGTTAAAGCAAATGCCGTATCTGACAGCGTATCCCATATTACCCTTCCCGTCAGTCTCGAAGTGGGGCTTAAAGTTTCCCCCAAATTAACCGTAGCGGCAAACGCAGGCTATAAAATCGCTTGGGAACTCAGCGGTGGCTCGACCTGCCACGACGGCTGGCACAGCCTCAGCCAAGGACAGGGAACCTGTTCGTATCATGGCGGCGTTGCGGAAACCCATAAAGAAAAAATCGGAACGGCGCGGGGTGCAACTTTCGGCTTGGGCTTGAAATATTCGTTTGACTGATTCTCTTGCAATAAAGCACTAGAGTTGTTGAAACAAATATTGAAACTTTCTAATTTACAAAATGCCGTCTGAAACCCCTTTCAGACGGCATTTTCTTTCATCTCAATCCCAACCGCTTCACTCTTTCGGTGCAGGCGGTTCGATCTGTTCTTTCCAGCCGCATTCTTTTTGCGGGCAGACTTTTTCCACGCCCCAGCGTTTGGTGGTTTTGATGGTTAAAACCGGCCAATGGCAGTTCGGGCATTCTTCGGCGACGGGCGGATTCCAGGTGGCGTAGTTGCAGTCGGGATAAGTGCTGCAACTGTAAAAAAGTTTGCCGTAGCGGGATTTGCGCTCGACGAGGTTGCCTTTTTTGCATTGCGGACACTGGACGCCGGTATCTTTCGGTTTTTCCAGCGGCTCGACGTGTTTGCATTTGGGATAGTTGGCGCAACCGATGAATTTACTGCCGGTGCGGCTGTATTTGTACACTAGGCGACCGCCGCATTTGGGACACTCGCGCCCGTCAAGTTCGGCTTGTTCTGCTTCCGCTTTGGCGATGCGTTCGGCAGCTTCTTCGGCGGTTTCGTTGACGTTGCGGGTGTAGCTGCACTCGGGATAACCGGCGCAGGCAACGAAACGACCCATTTTGCCGAACTTGATTTGCAGTTTGTGTTCGCCGCATTTCGGGCAGGTTTCGTCGAGTTCCTGCGTGGTAAATTTGGCGCGTTCGATGCCCTCTTTTTCTTCCACTTGCTTGATAAACGGCTTCCAGAATTTATCCATCACGGGAATCCATTGGCGTTTGCCATTGGCAATCTCGTCAAGCTGGTCTTCGAGTTTGGCGGTGAAGTGGTAATCGACGTATTGGGCGAAGTGTTCGGTCAGGAATTTATTGACGATGTCGCCTGTATCGGTGGGCATGAAGCGTTTTTGCTCAAGGGTAACGTATTCGCGGTCTTTGAGCGTGGAGATAATGCTGGCGTAGGTCGAGGGGCGGCCGATGCCGTATTCTTCGAGGGCTTTAACCAGTGTGGCTTCGTTGTAGCGCGGCGGCGGAGTGGTAAAGTGTTGTTCGCCGTAAAGTTTATCCACGGGCAATTTGTCGCCTTCGCTCATTTCGGGCAGTTTTTTGCTGTCTTCACTCTCTTCGTCGTCGCTGCTTTCTTCGTAAACGCTAAGGAAGCCTGCGAAGGTTTGCACTTGTCCGGTTACGCGGAATACGCCTTTGCCGACGGTAATATCGACGGTAGTTTGGTCGAATTTGGCGGGCGTCATCTGACAGGCGACGGTGCGTTGCCAAATCATCTGATAGAGTTTGAACTGGTCTGCGCTCAGGAAAGGTTTGACGCTTTCGGGCGTGCGGTACACGGAAGTCGGACGGATGGCTTCGTGGGCTTCTTGGGCGTTTTTGGATTTGGTTTTGTATTGTTTGGCGGCACTCGGCAGATATTCTTTGCCGATTTTGTTTTCGATGTAATGGCGGATTTCGGTTAACGCTTCATCCGCCAAATTCACGCTGTCGGTACGCATATAGGTAATCAAACCGATGGCACCCTGCCCTACGTCTATACCTTCGTAAAGCTGCTGGGCGGTACGCATGGTGCGGTCGGTGGTGAAGCCGAGTTTGCGCACGGCATCCTGCTGCATGGTGGATGTGGTGAACGGCGCGGCGGGATTGCGGCTGCGCTTTTTCTTTTCAATGGCGGTAACGACGGCCTCTTTGCCTTCGAGTTCTTTCAACACATCGGCTTGCGCGGCCTCGTTCGGCAGGTCGAATTGTTCGAGTTTCGCGCCGTTGTATTGGACGAGTTTGGCGGTAAACTTGCTGCGGCCTTTGTGGCTGTCGAGATGTACCGTCCAATATTCCTGCGCTTCAAACGCGCGGATTTCGTTTTCACGTTCGCAAATCAGGCGCAAAGCAGGGCTTTGTACACGGCCTGCGCTCAAACCGCGACGGATTTTTTTCCACAACAATGGCGAGAGGTTGAAACCGACCAAATAGTCCAAAGCGCGACGGGCTTGTTGCGCATCCACCAAGTCCATTTCGATTTCGCGCGGATGGGCAACGGCGTCGAGCACGGCGTTTTTGGTGATTTCGTGGAACACGACACGCTGCGGCTTGATGTTTTTCAGGCCGCGTTTGGATTTGAGGATTTCCAAAAGATGCCAGGAAATGGCTTCGCCTTCCCTATCCGGGTCGGTTGCGAGGTAGATGTTTTCGGCTTCTTTGGCTCCGGCGACGATGGCATCGACGTGTTTGGCGTTGCGTTTTATCAGCTCGTATTTCATGGCGAAATCCTGATCCGGATTGACCGCGCCGCTTTTGGGAACAAGGTCGCGGACATGTCCGTAGGACGCGAGGATTTCAAAATCGCCGCCCAAATATTTTTTCAGGGTTTTGGCTTTGGATGGGGATTCGACGATTAATAGGTTTTTCGCCATGTGTTTCCTCTGGTAATAAATGTCTCGGTTCCGGTATTTCAGACGGCAGGTTAGCAGGATAATGCCGTCTGAACCTGTTTCAGTTCATAGTAGGTTTGTTATCGAGCAAGAGTGCGCTCATCAGCTCGTCGCCGACCAACACGGGCAGCTCGCTCTTGTTTGCCCATAAAAGCAGCAGGGTCAGCACTTTGGCGGTATCTACGGTAATTTCGTCGCCCGGAATGTGCATGAGCGCGTGAATGATGATTTCCCGCTGTTCGCAGCTTACGGCTTTTTCTTCAATCAGATACTGCATCAGCCCCATCACTTCCTGCGGCAGATTGTCGGTTTCTTCTTTGCTGTATACGCGTAATGCGCCGCTGTCAGCAGGTTCGGCGGAAAATTCGGAGCTGTTGAGCAGTACTTCCATCATCATCAGGGTGTTGCCGATTTCCATGGTATCGAAACCCGCTTCTTCGAGCAGCATACCCAAGTCTTCGGGCGGCGGACAGGTATCGAAATCTTGGAAATGTTCGATGAGGTAGGCGATGACTTCGGTCATTCATGTTCCTTAAATTATGCGTTCAGGTTCGGATACGCTGGTATCTTCCGCCGGGCATGGCGGCAATGCTGCCGTCCAGTTCCAATTCCAACAGTTCGGCGTATAAGTCTGCGGCAGGCATACCCAACTGCTCGGCAAGCACATCCGGATGAACCGGGTCGAAACCCATCCTGTCCAAGATACCGCCGCCGACGGGTCGGCCCGCCGTCTTTTCAGACGGCATTTTGCCTTCAGGCAGAGACGGCTGGTCGGATGCCGTCTGAACGGCAGTGATGCGCTTTTCAGGTATTCCTTTATTTATAGAATATGATGAAGCACCCTCATTTTGCAAGAGCCGCGGACACTCATGAAGGATGTCGTCCAGGCATTCCACCAATTTTGCGCCGTCTTTAATCAGTTTGTGGCAGCCTTTACTGTGTGGATTGTCTATCGAACCGGGTACCGCCATCACTTCGCGCCCCATCTCCGCCGCCAATCTGGCAGTAATCAGCGAACCGGATTCCAACGCGGCTTCAACCACCAGCGTTACTTGCGACAGGGCGGCAATCAGGCGGTTGCGGCGCGGAAAATTGCCGGCATACGGCCGCGTACCGATGGGAAACTCGCTGACAATCAATCCTTTTTCGGCGATTTCATAGGCAAGGTTTTTATTGGACGGCGGGTAAATGCGGTCTATACCCGTCCCCCACACGGCGATGGTGCCGCCTTCTGCCTGCAACGCGCCCTGATGGGCGGCGGTGTCGATGCCCGAAGCCATACCCGACACAACGGGAATGCCTTTCCCACCCAACGCCCTGCCGAAATCTTTGGCAATCCGCATCGCCTGCGGCGTGGCATAGCGGCTGCCGACGATGGCGGCGGAAGGCTTGTGCAGCAGCCGCACGTTGCCGCGCAAAAACAAAACCGGCGGCGCGGTTATACCCTGAGTCAGCATTTCAGGAAAATCATCATCCCGCAGCAGCATCAGACGGCATCCGTCCCGCATTTCCCATTCCAATGCCGCTTCGGCCGCCTGCCGCACCAAGGCGCGTTTTTCCGCATTGCGCCAAGCCTCAAGCGCCTGCTTGTGCCGCACCGCCGGGGCAACCTGTTCCGCCGGTGCGGACAGGGCGCCTGACGCGCTGCCGAAACGGCGCAGCAGCAGCAGGAAACTTTCTGCGCCGATATAGGGCGTAAACGCCAATTGCAGCCACGCGAAACGTTCGTCCTCTGTCATAAAATCCGTCCCCTTACGATTTCAGACGGCATTTGCACCAAATGCCGTCTGAACACAGAAGCCCGCAGCCGGAAAACCGGCCGTCCGGGCCTATTCTTCGGTTTTTTCCCCCGCACGGCGCGAAACGCCGATGCCGAGCTGTTTGAGTTTGCGGTAAAGGTGCGTGCGTTCCAATCCGACTTTCTGCGCCACTTGGCTCATATTTTGACCTTCTTGGGCGATGTGGTACTCGAAATAACGCCGCTCCACCGCCTCCCTCAATTCGCGCAGGGGCAGGTTGAAGTCGAACCCGCACGCCATATGCCCCGTTCCGTCGTCAGGCGCGCCGCGCCCCAGTGCCGAAGAAGCCGCGCCGATACCGATTTCCTGCCCGTCCGCTTCCAGCAGCAGCGTTGTGACGACGTTTTGCAACTGCTCGAAATTCCCCGGCCAGTCGTAACGGGACAATACGGCCAGCGCATCTTCACCGAATGCGGCAGGCGTGATTTTTTGGCTTTCCGCCACATTGCAGGCAATCCCCTGTATCAGGAAGGGAATGTCTTCGTGCTGCATACGCAGGGGCGGGATGCGGACGGCCGAATCCGGCGGGAAACCTGCCGCTTTTTCTTCGCCCCCGCCGTCCGAACCCGCCGGCCGGCCGTACGCTGCGACCAGCCTGACGCGGCAGCGTTCCGCCTTGCCGGCGATAAAGGCGATGCCGTCCCGGATGTTGCGTCCGTATCGCGCGATGTCGCCCGCATATAAGACACCGCCTTCCGCCTTTTTCAGCAGCTCCATCGGCATATCGGCCAGATATTCCGCCTTTGCCGGAATGACCCACGGCGTGCCGTTTTTATGGAAATAGCGCGCCACGGTTTCAAACGGCGAACCCGCCTCGCCCGTCAGGAGGACGGGAGATGTACGTTTTGCCGCCGCCCCGACTTCGCGGTTCATTTCCTGGATTGCCGCGCTGCTGCCCAGCTTGTCGAACACGGGGCCCTCTTCCGCCTGCGCCGCGCCGTGCTTCAACGCGTTTTCGACCGCAGACAGCAGTTTTTGCAGGGAAATCGGTTTTTCCAAAAAATCGATCGCGCCGATTTTGGTCGCCTCCACGGCGGTATCGATGCTGGCGTGCCCGCTCATCATCACCACCGGCATATTGAGCTGCCCGTTTTTCGACCACTCCTTCAAAAGGGTGATGCCGTCGCAATCGGGCATCCAAATATCCAGCAGCACCATCGCGGGGCGCGCCTGATGGCGCAGCTTGCGCGCCTCTTCGGCATTTTCCGCCAATGCGACCGAATAACCTTCGTCCTGCAGGATTTCCGACAGCAGGTCGCGGATGCCGATTTCGTCGTCTACAATTAAAATATCGCTGCTACGCATAAGTTTCTACCGTTTTTGGCAAGATGATTCTGACACACGCGCCACCCGCATCCTGATTGCTCAGGCTGATGCGGCCGCCGTGTTCTTCAATGATTTTTTTCACCACGGGCAGTCCCAATCCCGTTCCCGCCGGTTTGTCCGTCACATACGGCTCGAAGGCATTGTGCAGCATTTCCCTGCCGAACCCTTTGCCGTTGTCGCAAACCGTCAGGACAATCCGACCGTCCTGCCCTGTTTCCGATTTTACCCTGACTTCGGGTATATCGGCTTCTTCCGCCGCTTCGGCGGCATTTTTGAAAATATTGTGCAGCACCTGCCGCATAGCGGTCGTATCCGCCGCCACCATCAGCGGTTCTCCGGCAAGTTCCGCCTCAAACCTGCACGGACCGGCCTCATACAATGCCAACACATCGCCGATTAAGGCGTTTAAATCCTGATTTTCCAGTTTGAGCGAAGGGGCGCGCGCGTAATTGCGGAATGCTTCGACCATTTCTTTTAACGCCGCCACCTGTTTGATGATGGTGTCGGTCGAACGCGTCAGGATTTGCGCATCCTGCTCATCCAGTTTCCCGTCCAATTTCCACGCCAGACGTTCGGCGGAAAGCTGGATGGGCGTGAGCGGATTGCGGATTTCGTGTGCCAGCCGCTTCGCCACTTCGCCCCACGCGGCTTCTTTTTGCGCGTGTATCAAAACGGTGATGTCGTCAATCACCATCACCACGCCGTTGCCGTTGTCTTCGGGCAATACCGTCGCCTTGCCCAGCAGGATTTTGGCATCGTCCGGCGCGGCATATTCCACCTGGACCGGTTTGTCCGTACCTGCCGCCGCGCCGATGGCGGCAAACACTTCGGCAAGCAGGGACTGCTGCGCCGAAACGCCGTGCCAACCGTGCCGGCTGCTGCCCCACAGGGGGGCGAGCGGCATCCCCAAAATCTGTTCCGCCGCTTTGTTAAAGGTTTTCAGACGGCCTTGTTCGTCAAACACCACCACGCCCGTGGTCAGCCCCTCCAACACGCATTCGAGATAATGTCTGGCGGCTTCCTCGCGCCTCCTGTTGCGCTCGTCCGCTTCTTTGGCGATGGACAACTGCTCGGTCATATGGTTGAACAGTTTGGTCAAACGCCCGAACTCATCATTGCGTAAAACAGGACGGGTTTGGCTGAAATCGCCTTGCGCCACCGCCTTCGCCCCCTCGGCAAGCGATAGGACGGGTTCGACGAAACGGCGGGCGAAATACAGCGCCATCACCAGTGCAAGAAAAATCGACAGCAGCGAGGCAATCAGCAGGGTTGCCAGGAAAAAGGTCTGCAAACCTTTTTTGCTGTAACTCAACTCGGCATATTTCGCCCGCGCCTTTTCGATTAAGACGGCATCCTCTGCCACGTCTTTGGGAATCGGCTGGCGGAAAAACAAGGCGTAATCGCGCCCGTTGTGCGTACCCGCCGACAGCCAACCCTGCGCGTACAATACGCCGCCTATGCTTTCCAAATCCCTGACCGAACCCGCCTGTTGGATTTTTTCCCAACGCGCCTTATCCGGAAACGGCTGATCGAGCTTGTGCGGGTTGATGCTTTTTTCGATTTTGCCGCTTGCGGCATTGTAAAGGGACAACTGGGTAAAGCTGCCGGCATAATGTTCCAGCACCCTGCCCATATCCCCGGGCAGGGAAGCCGCGCCGATGAGGTCTATCTGCACGGGGACGGCGTTGCCGAGGGCGTTGTCTGCCGCCAGGTTCAATGCGGACTTGCTTAAATTGAGGCTGCGTTCGAGGGCTTCGTGGGTATCGTTGCCGAACCACGAATTAATCGTGCCGTTGATAAACTGTGCGGAAACGCCGAACAGAAACACGCCGGGCAGTACGGCGACCAGCGTGAACATCCCGGAAAGGCGTTTGGCAATCTGCGAACCGAATACGCCGTCGCGCCTGTCTTTCAACAGCAATATGACATAACGCGCCAAAACGGCGGACAACACCAGCAGCAGCATTGCGCTGAACGCGACTATCCACCAGAAATAATCCGCCAACGAACTGGTGCTGCCGGTTGCCGCCGTCAGTCCGTACAACAGGACAACGGCGCATATGGCTGCGATCAGTAGAAAACGGCGCATTATTTGTTCCCGATGATGTTTAGAGGTTTCCAACCCGAATCCAAATGCCAGTTTTGAGAAGTCAATGCGTTGATTTGGAAAGGCTTGGGCAGTTTTGAAGTGGACAGCAGCAGGCGGATTTCCGCCTTGGTTTCCCCTGCTTCCGCACCGGACAACGCGCCTTTGTTCAGGACTTTCCAGTTGGCAACCGCGCCGGTCGCACGCAATGCCGCACCCAAAGTGTCGTAGTCTGTCGAAAACGCGCCGACGGTAACGCGGTAGCGGTTGGTCAGCGGATGGAAACTCAGTTTGTAGTCAATATTGTCGTCATCGCCAATCAGTTGCCCCAATTTAAACCGATAAGAAGCGATTGTCGGGGCGGAAAGCTGCCAGCTTAAGGTAAAGTTGAGCGGCACGCCCCGGCGCAACGCCTGTTGGAGCTGGTCGGGCAGCTCGGTTTGGAAGCGGCTGCTGATGGAAAGCCGTCCGCCGTCGGTTATCCTCGCTTCGGCGCGGGTCGCGGCAATGCCCTCCGCCACCGCGTCCGGCAAAACGGAAAGCAGCGGCAGCAGCACAAACCATTGTTTAATGCTTTTGAATAAGCGCGTAATAAAAGCCATCTTGGTGTTTGTTCGGTAAAAGCACCCGCGATTCGATCGGTTCGGCACCGTTATGGCGGCTGAGGAATTTTTGCAATTGCCCGTCGTTTTCTTCGACGAACACGGAACAGGTGGCAAGCAGCATTCTGCCGCCCTGTTTCAGCGTCTGCCAAAGTGCGTCCAGCAGGACTTCCTGCTGGCGGGCGGTTTTGAGCGCGTCGGTCGGACGGCGCAGCCATTTCACGTCGGGATTGCGCCGCGCCACGCCGGAAGCGGTGCACGGCACGTCGGCAAGGATTGCGTCGAAAGGCTTTCCATCATACCACGCCGCCAAATCCCGCGCATCGGCACACGCCGCCGATGCCGTCTGAAAGCCCAGACGCGTAATATTGTCTTCCACCCGTTTCAGACGGCCTGCATCGATGTCCAAGGCGGTAACGCGGCAATCCGCCAGTTCCAAGATATGCCCCGTCTTGCCGCCCGGCGCGGCGCACGCGTCCAAAATCCGTTCGCCGTCTTTCGGGTTTAACAAATACGCCGCCTGCTGCGCGCCGAAGTCCTGTACCGAAACGATGCCGTCTGAAAAACCGGGCAGGCGGTTCACCGGCACGGCTTCTTCCAACGTAACCGCATATTCGTCCAACGCCTTAGCCGCGATACCTTCCGCCACCAGTTTTTCCAAATAGCTTTCGGCATTGCCGTGTCGGCGGTTGACGCGCAACGTCATCGGCGGATGGGATTGCAGCGCGGCAGTGATGTTGTGCCAGTGTTTCGGATAATGGTTTTTCAAGTAAGCCACCCACCACAGCGGCAGGTTGTGTTTCGCCACATCGTCTTTTTTGCAGGAAGCCGCCAATTTTTCACGTTCGCGCAAAAAGCGGCGCAAAACCGCGTTGGAAAACGAACGGTACTGCCCGCGCCCGATTTTGGCTATGCTCTCCACTGCCTCATTGACCACGGCGTGGGGCGCGTTGCGCGTGTAATGCAGCTGGTACAACGCCGCCAAAAGCAGGCTTTCGAGCTGCGGATTGCCAATCGGTTTTTTCAGCATCTGCGCGAGCATATGTTTCAAACTGCCCAAATAACGCTGGCAGCCGTAGGCGATGTCCTGCAACGCGCCGTTTTCCTGCGCCGTAAGATCGGGATGCGCGGTGCGGATTTGCGCCAACACGTCCTGAAGGTTACGTCCTTCGGCAACTGCCGCAATGCTGTCGGCGGCAAGTTTTTGGGCAAGTGCCATACTCATATTATGTGATTCGCTTTCTTCAACTGATGGTTTCAGACGGCATTCCCGTTTGCGGTTCAAGATGCCGTCTGAAGGAATTTACAGCTTTGTCCCTGCTTCAATAGACCGTCCCGCCGCAAACGCCGCGATATTCATACGCCTGCCGCCGGCAGGCTGCAATTCGGTAATCTTCAGCGCGTTTTCGCCGCAGGCAACGACCAAACCGTCCGCCGAATAGGACAACACTTCGCCTGCCGTGCCTTGTTGCGCCACCACTTCCGCCCGCCGGATTTTCATCGGCTTGCCCTGATATTCGACCCACGCGGCAGGCACCGGGTTGAAGGCGCGGATTTTGCGTTCGATAACCGCCGCGCTTTCGCTCCAATCGATACGCGCTTCTTCTTTGCTTAGTTTTTGGGCGTAAGTAACACCTTCTTCGGGCTGTTTGACCGCGTTCAGACGGCCTTTGCTTTGAAGCTGTTGCAAATCGGCAACAACCGCCGCCGCACCGATTTCCATCAGCGCGTCGTGGACTTCGTTGGCGGTATCGGTAGGTTGGATGGCGTAGCGGTGTTCGCTGACCACGCCGCCGGTGTCCAAACCGGCATCCATCCGCATAATGCACACGCCGGTTTCGGCATCGCCGGCCTCAATCGCGCGCTGAATCGGCGCCGCGCCGCGCCAACGGGGCAGCAACGAAGCGTGGATGTTGAGGCAGCCGTGTTTCGGCGTATCCAACACTTCCTGCGGCAGAATCAAACCGTAGGCGGCAACCACCATTACGTCTGCCTCGATCTCTTTGAGCATTTGCAGGGCTTCGGCGTTGTTGCGCAGTTTTTCGGGCTGTGCCACGCGCAAACCGAGTTCCAGCGCGGCTTGTTTGACGGGCGGGGCGGTCAGTTGCATACCGCGCCCTTTAGGGCGGTCGGGCTGGGTCAGCACCAGCGGGATTTCAAAACCGGCGGCGGCAACGGCTTTTAAGGCGGCGGCGGCAAAATCGGGCGTTCCGGCGAAGATGACTTTCATATCGTGTCCTAATGTGCGCGGGGTGTGTCGCGATGCCGTCTGAAAACGCCGCAGCGTTCAGACGGCATGGCAAAACAGGTCAAATCGTATGTTTCTGACGTTTTTTCAACTTGGTCTTAATCCGGCTCTGCTTGAGCTGCGACAGGCGTTCGACAAACACAATGCCCATCAGGTGGTCCAACTCGTGCTGCACGCAAATCGCCAGCAAGCCGTCCGCCTCCAGCGTGAACTTTTCGCCTTTTTCGTTCAAAGCCTCGACCTTGACGCGTTCGGCGCGGGTTACGGTGTCGTAAATGCCCGGCACCGACAGGCAGCCTTCTTCGTAAGTGGTTTCGCCGTCTTTTTCGACAATGACGGGGTTGATGAACACGCGCGGTTCGCTGCGGTCTTCGGTTAAATCCATCACGACCACGCGCTCGTGCACATCGACCTGCGTCGCCGCCAGCCCGATACCGCGCGATTCGTACATCGTTTCAAACATATCGGCAACCAGCTTCCGGACGCGCTCGTCGACTTGTTCGACAGGCTTTGCCACCGTGTGCAGACGCTCGTCGGGATATTGGAGGATGTTCAGTAAAGCCATAATTTTCTCTTTCCTTCGGCGGATACGCCGCCTGTTTTTCATAATTACCGTGATGGTGCAGATAATTCGATGTTAAAATGCGAAACATTTATTATCACGCGGCACGTCCCGAAAAGACCGCCGCCGCTTTTTCCAACCCAATCAGGCAAGACAAACCGAAATTTATCAGATAAGGGGAACGGTTATGCAACGTCGTATTATAACCCTGCTCTGCGCGGCAGGTATGGCATTCTCAACACAAACTTTGGCGGCAAATCTGAAGGTGCGCCCGAACGCGCCGCAACGCTACACAGTCAAACAGGGCGACACCCTGTGGGGCATTTCGGGCAAATACCTGTACAGCCCGTGGCAATGGGGCCGCCTGTGGGGTGCGAACCGCAGCCAAATCCACAATCCCAACCTGATTTATCCGGGTCAGGTTTTGGTGTTGCGCTACGTTAACGGCGAACCGCGCCTCAGCCTGGAACAGACAGACAACATCCCCGTCGTCAAAATGAGTCCGGATAAAGAAGTGTCCGGATACGGTATTCCCGCCATCGATGTCAACTTCTACCGCATCTTTATGCAGCACCCGCAAATCGTCTCCCGCAAAGAAACCGCTGCCGCGCCGCGCCTGCTCTCGGGTCCGGAAGGCAGGCTGCTGTACACCAAAGGCACCAGGGTTTACACCAAAGGCCTGAAAGAACCGGGCCGCTACCTGACCTACCGTATCAATAAAAACATCACCGATCCGGATACGGGTAAATTCCTCGGGCAGGAAGTCGCATTCGGCGGCATCGTGCGCTCCCTCGACTATACCGACTCCGCCCTCGAACAACGCTCGAAACAGGCTGAAGAACGGCTGAAAGACAACGAATACTATACCCGCACCCATCCTCTGATTACCCCGCTGCGTACCCATTCGATACAGCCGCTGGTGGTCGAAACCGCCATTTCCGAAATACAGCAGGGCGACTACCTGATGAAAATGCCGGAAGACACCGACCGCTTCAATATGGTGCCGCACGAGCCCTCCCAACCGGTTCAGGCGAAAATCGTTTCCGTGTTTGAAGGCGTGAGAATCGGCGGACAGTTCAAAACCATTACGATAGACAAAGGCGAGGCGGACGGTTTGGACAAAGGCGCGGTTTTGAGCCTCTACAAACGCAAGAAAACGATGCAGGTCAACCTCTCCAACAATCTGGCAGAAGAACCCAAAAGCAGGGATACCGTCGAACTGATTTCCACTCCTGCCGAAGAAGTGGGCTTGGCAATGGTTTACCGCACCTCCGAACACCTGTCGTCCGCCATCATTCTGGAAAACATCTCCGATATTTCCGTAGGCGACACCGCCGCCAATCCGGGACGGGATTTGGACAATATGCCGGATCAGGGCCGCGCCCGCGTCGATTCCGACCCTTTCCAATAACCCCTCGGCAACAATGCCGTCTGAAGGCTTCAGACGGCATTTTTTATTTAGACTGCATTTTCATATCCCGTTGATGCAAAACCCTGATTTAGTCGGACAAAATGCCTTTTATCTGATGGGACCGGTTTCCGCCCGAACGGAAATCAGCGGCTTGCCCTTGCAGACAGACGGAAGTAACCGGGTATCCAAATCCAATCTTGCCGCTTTGCCGCCGCCCCCTGAAAAAATGCCGTCTGAAGCCTTCAGACGGCATTGTTGCCGGAAAAAGCCGCCGCGCCGCCGGTGCGCGCCCCATACATCGGGACACCTTCAATAAAATATCCGTTTGGACTTTTCCGGCGTTTTCGAGATTTCCCTCAACGCCTGATTGAGCGCGCCCAAATCCAACGCCGTTTCCGAACGGCAGGCATCGCCGAAGATGTTTTTATATTCCGCCGTCAGTTTCAGCATCCCTTTGAACGCGCGCCCTTCCAAAGCCGCCGACAACTCGAAAATATCGGCGAACACGCGCCCGTAGGTTTCGCCCGAGGCAACCGCGTCCGTCCCCAATGCGAACATATCCATTTTTGCCAACTCGGCGGCAATCGTGCGCGCGTCTTCGTCGTCGGGCAGCACTTCTGCCTTGAACCTGACCTGCTCCGCCATCCCTTTGCCGTGGTTTTTGACCAGCAGGGCGAGCATTTGCGGCTTGTGTTCCAAGTGTTGCAAAGAAGCGTGCAGGACGGGGTGTATGCTTTCGTTCTGTATCATTTTTTCGCGGTAGAACTTTTCCGCCTTAGCCTTTGAACGCGCCGACACGAACGCCCACGCCAGCCACACCAGCGCGACGGCGGACAATGCGGACAGAAGCGGAGGCAGCTCTTCAGTATAGGCTTTCTGACTGAACCAGACTTGCGCGGTCAAAAAACCGGCAAAGAAAATCAAAACATAAAGTATCGGTGCGAAACGGCTTTGGACAGAAGCGTGCATCATCATTCCATTTCAGATTGGCAAAACAGGCGGCAGACGAAATGCCGCCCGCTCGGTTTAAGGGAATCCGTCAGGCTTCCGCCACCGAATCCCGGCTGTAGGTTTTTTCGCAGTAATGGCATTTCAGCCGCGTCTGCCCGTTGTGTTTTTTAACATAAAACCGGCTTTTGACCGGCTCGCCGTGGCCGGCGCAATTCGTGTTCGGACAGCGGAACACTTCGGCGATTTCGTCGGGCAGGTTCAAATGCCGCTTCTGCACGACCTTGAAATTGTCGATGGTGTTGACCACCGCTTCGGGGGCGAACAGGGCGAGGCGGTCGGCGGCTTTGTCGTCCAAGCACACGCCTTTGATTTTGATGATGTCTTTGCTGCCTTGGGTTTTGCTGGGCAGGTTGAAGCCCACGGTTACCGCGTTACCGTAGTGCAAAAGTTTGAACTGGCGCAGGATGGTCAGCCCCCTGCCGGCGGGAATATGGTCGATAACCGTACCTTTTTCAATGGCTTCGACACTGAGTTTCGGGGTTTCCATATCGGTTCCTCACACTTCTTCGTTCAACACCAGCGACAATATCGCCATACGCGCATAAACGCCGTTGGTCGCCTGCTCGAAATAATAGGCGTGCGGCGTGGCATCGACATCAGGATGGATTTCGTCCACGCGCGGCAGGGGGTGCAGCACGCGCAGGTTCGGTTTGGCGCGGGCGAGCATAGACGCTTCGAGGTTGAATTTGCCTTGGATTTTGGCAAATTCCTGTTCGTCGAAACGTTCGCGCTGGACGCGGGTCATATACAGGATGTCCGCCCATTCCGCCGCCTCTTCCAAACTGCCGAGGGCGCGGTATCGGCAGCCGGCTTCTTCCAACTCTTCGGTAATATAGTCGGGCATCGCGAGGCTGGGCGGCGAGACGAAGGCAAATTCGCAGCCCCAGCGTTTCAACGCCTGACAAAGCGAATGCACGGTGCGCCCATATTTCAAGTCGCCTGCCATCGCGATTTTGAGCTTGTCCAAACGCCCCTGCGTTTCATAAATCGTTACCAGATCCAACAAGGTCTGACTGGGGTGCTGGTTCGTGCCGTCGCCGGCGTTGATGACGGGGACGCGCGAAAACTCCGCCGCCACGCGCGCCGCGCCGTCTTTGGGATGGCGCTGGATGATTGCGTCGGTGTAGCCGGAAATGATGCGGGCGGTATCGGCAAGCGTCTCGCCTTTTTTGGCACTGGTATTCGCGCCGTCCGAGAAACCGATAACTTTGCCGCCCAAACGCTGCACCGCCGTTTCAAACGACAGCCTCGTGCGCGTGGACGGCTCGAAAAAGCACGAACCGATAAGTTTGCCTTCCAACAAATCGCCGCGCGGATGCGCCTTCAGCTTCAATGCCGTCTGAAGCAGGCATTCCAACTGTTCGCGCGACAAATCCGAAATGGAGATGATGTGCTGTCTGTAAAGCGGATTAGGCATTTTTGCCCCCTTCCGTAAAAAACCCGCGTCAGGCGGGTATCCGGTTATACGTCGTCCACGCCGCCCGTATGTTTGCGGAACAGCTTCGCAAAAGCGGCAATACGGCGCGTATTATCGCACATTTGCCGCCGCAAAGTTTTACCGCACGAATCCCGTACTTTTCAGACGGCATATCCAAACACGCCCGCATAAGCATAAGGTATAATCGCGCCAGACATTTCTTTTCAGGAAGCCGCCATGTTAGTCTGCAACCCCTACGAAGTCGTCATCCACGGCACAACGAGTTCCGGCAAGATTTTCCGCCCCAGCGACTGGGCGGAACGCCTGTGCGGCATCCTGTCCTCGTTCACCAAAGACAACCGCCTCTCCTACTCGAAATGGGTGCGCCCCATGCTGGTGGACAACATCCGCTGCGTCGCCGTCGATAAAAAACTGGAAACCGACAACCCCCAAATGTTCCGCTTCCTGATGGACTTTGCCGCCGACAACGACCTGCGCGTCATCGACTGCAAAGCCCTGCTCGAAGAACGCGAACAGGGCGGACAAAACGGCCCCGCCGACGAACGCGTCCTGCTGGCACAGGCAATCGAAGAAAAACACGCCGCCGAAAAAGCACAGGAACAGACCGCCTCGGGCGCATCCTACGTTTTGCGCGAAATCGGCGCGGACGACACCGCCACCGCCTTTGCAGCCTTGAGCGTTTTGCGTTCCGCCCTGACCGACATCAACCGCTTTACCGAACAAATCAACAAAATCCAACGCCCCCAAGGCTACCGCCTGCTGGGTATTTTTGAAGAAGGCAAACACAACGCCGTCGCCGTCTGCGGCTTCCGCGAAGCCTGCACCCTCGCCGGCGGCCGCCACATCCACATCGACGACATCGTTACCCTGCCGCAAAGCCGCCGCAAAGGCTACGCCTCACGCCTTTTGGAAGAAGTCCGCAAAATCGGCGCGGAAACAGGGGTAACCAAAATCCACCTCAACGTCCACGTCAACCACGACCGTGCCGACGCGCACCGCCTGTATTTCAAAAACGGTTTTGAAATCTGCGCCTACCACTTCCGTTGCGACCCAAAATGAAAACACTCATCCTCATCTGCACCCTGTCGGCACTCGCCGCCTGCGCCACCCCGTCCGGACAAGGCGGCACTCAGGTTTACGGCGAAATCAAAGCCGGTATCGAAACCCGGCACGCCCACTGAAAAATGCCGTCTGAAGCCCTTTCAGACGGCATTTTAAAATATGCGCCCTATCCGTCCGCCTTGCCCGTACTCCCTGACTTTGCCGCCCTGCCCGATGCCGTCTGAAGCCTGAACCGCCCCACCAGCCCGATGCCGCACGACACCGCCGGAAAGGGCATACACAAAGCCGTCAGCACATAACGCGCATTGCCCGTATTGACCACGTCCGCGCCCTTCAGCAGCAGCGGCAGCGCGTTCGCCCACTCCCACAGCGAAGGCGCGCTGAACGCCAATACCGCCACCAGCCCCAACATCCGGAACACCCCGATTTCCAACACCTGCCGCCGCCGCACCGAACGGTTGAGCAGAAACACAACCGCCAACCCGAAACAGACCACAGCCGCCATACCGCCGTTGGCGACAATCTGCAAACTGTTGAACGCAATATCGGGCGTAACCGCCAACACGCCTTCCGAATCCGGCACGGCACGCTGCAAATCCAAACCCTGCAACACGTTCAACACAAAACCGTAGATCAAATCAAAAAACACCACGCCTATCGGCAAAGCACTCAAAACCCGCCACATCTTCCTGTCCGACCAACCATTCAAAACTTTCATTTTACCCGACCGCGCAAGCCGCCGAACAAAAAATAAATTTAGCCTAAATCATAAAACCGTGTAATTTTGCGCCAAAAAAGGCGGTTTGCAGGTAAAATATCAAACCATTAATTTAAATCATATTTTTACAGAATATTCCGCCGCGTTCATCAAATGGACATCAAACCGGTTCCAAATTTCTGTAATTTTGCAACAAAATACCGCAAAACACCCGATTGAGACCGAAAGGACTTTCATATGAACCAGACAAGCCGCGATCTGACCCGCATCAGCCACAACACTAAAATCGTCGCCACCCTTGGGCCGGGCAGCAATAACGTCGAACTGTTGGAAGATATGATCCGCGTCGGCGGCCTGAACGTCGTCCGCTTCAACTTCAGCCACGGCACGCCCGAATTCCATCAAGAAAACGCCCGCATCGTGCGCGAGGCGGCAAAACGCGCCGGACAGGAAATCGCCATCATTGCCGACCTGCAAGGGCCGAAAATCCGCGTGGGCAAAATCGCCGGCGGCGGCATTGAATTGAACAAAGGCGAAACGCTGGTACTGGATGCCGCGCTTGAAGGCGAAGGCACGCGCGAGGCGGTCGGTTTGGACTACCGCGACCTGCCCGACGACGTTACCGCAGGCGACGTATTGTGGCTGGACGACGGCCTGCTGACCCTGACCGTGGAATCCGTCGAAGGCAGCAGGATTATCACAAGGGTGGAAAACAGCCACGTCCTGAAAAGCAACAAAGGCATCAACAAACGCGGCGGCGGTCTGTCCGCAGGCGCGTTGACCGAAAAAGACTTCCGCGACCTGAAAACCGCGATTGCTATCGGTTGCGACTACCTCGCCATCAGCTTTGTGAAATCCGCCGAAGATTTGCACATCGCGCGCGCCAAAGTCGAAGAAGAAATGAAGGGCAGCACTGCCGTGCGCCCCGGTTTGGTTTCCAAAATCGAACGCGTGGAAGCGATTGAAAACTTGGACGAAATCATCCTCGCTGGCGACGGTATTATGGTTGCGCGCGGCGACTTGGCGGTCGAAGTCGGACACGCCGCCGTCCCCGCCCTGCAAAAACGGATGATCCGCCGCGCCCGCGAGTTGCGCCGCTTCAGCATTACGGCGACGCAAATGATGGAATCGATGATTACCAACCCCGTGCCGACCCGCGCGGAAGTCAGCGATGTGGCAAACGCGGTATTGGACGGTACCGATGCGGTGATGTGTTCCGCCGAAACCGCCGTCGGCGCGTATCCGTTTGAAACCGTCAGCCAAATGGCAATTATCTGCGCGGCTGCGGAAAAAGAGCAGGATTCGCTCAACGGCGTTGCCGAACAGGCGGAGTATCCCGAAGCGGTCAGCACCAACCTGGCGGTTGCCGGCGGCGCGGTCAGCGTGGCGCGCGCGGTTCACGCCAAAGCCATCGTCGCCCTGACCGAAAGCGGCTCGACCGCCTTTGAAATCAGCCGCCACAACATCACCCTGCCGATTTTCGCGCTGACCCCGAGCGTTTCCGCCCAACGCCGTATGGCGATGTACCGCGGCGTGCGCCCGCTGATTTTGGCAACCAGCACCGACCACGACACGGCGTTGAACGAAGTCGAAACCATGCTGGTGGAACACAACATCCTGCATTCCGGCGACCAATACATCATCACCAGCGGCTCGCAAATGCGCGAATCCGGTTCGACCAACACACTGGAAGTGCTGCGCGTCAAATAATCCGCCCTGAGTGGAAAATGCCGTCTGAAGCCGATGCCCGAAGCTTCAGACGGCATTTTTTGCGGCGGCGCGGCGGTTCGGGCAAACTGAAAAAATTGTGCAAATTCGGCAACGTGGTATAGAATTGAGTGTCTATACTAAAGCGAAACAAGGCATTTAACTGCCTTTTTTATTTGTCTGCCCTTTTACGGAAACTGAAATGACCCCTTCCACACTGAAAAAAACCGTCCTGCTGCTCGGCACTGCCTTTGCCGCCGCATCCGCACAAGCCTCCGGCTACCACTTCGGCACACAGTCGGTCAATGCGCAAAGTACGGCAAATGCCGCCGCCGCAGAAGCCGCCGACGCATCGACCATCTTCTACAACCCCGCCGGTCTGACCAAACTCGACAGCAGCCAGATTTCCGTCAACGCCAACATC
>NZ_JAGTUI010000035.1:0-23149 GCF_018224585.1 Neisseria sp. Marseille-Q1983 | reverse complement strand
CTGCCGTATCCATTTGGAAACTTCGGCAAAATCTGTGTCTTTGACCGGCCCGCCGTTCTCGTATTGCTTGATTTGGCGCGCCAAATCGGGGCGGATGACCGCGCCTCGCCCCAGCATCACGCTGTTGCAGCCGCTGATTGTTTTGATGCCGATATAGTCTTGCAGGCTGAAGACGTCGCCGTTGGCGGTAACGGGAATATTGACGGTATCGCGAATTTTGCGTATCCATTCCCAATGCGCCGGCGGTTCGTAACCCTCGGCTTTGGTACGCGCGTGTACGGTCAGTCCGCACGCGCCCCCTTCGGCAATCGCACAGGCGCATTCCAAAGCCCGGCTTTTATCTTCGTAACCGAGCCGCATTTTCCCCGTCAGCGGAATATGTGCGGGCAAACGTTCGCGCAGCGTTTTGACGATGTGGAATATCAGTTGCGGCTCTTTTAAAAGGATTGCGCCGCCTTTGTGTTTGTTGACTGTCGGAGCGGGACAGCCGAAGTTCAAATCGATTTTGTCCGCACCGAAGCGGACGGCTTCCAGCGCATTCGCCGCCATATTGTCCGCATCGCTGCCCAGAAGCTGAACCGTGCACGGGGTGCCGGAAAACGTTTTGTTTCCGTTAGCGATTTCGGGGATATATTTTAACCATGTGGCGCGGGAATGCACGGTATGGGTAATGCGTACAAATTCGCTGACGCATTCGTCGTAGCCGCCTATCCGTGTCAGCAGGTCGCGCATCACATCGTCTATCAGACCTTGCATAGGGGCAAGGATGATTCGGGTTTTTTGTTTGGGTTCGTTTGTTTGTCCGTCAATCATGATTCGGGTAGGTATGCAGAAAATTTTTTGCATTGTTTAGTATCACCACTACCAATCATTGTTATTCTCCTTGAGTTTAAGTCAAACAAAAAATGAAATTCAAATACTCTCTCTTAACTTATTGAGATCAATCATCAATATAAATAAAAAATATAAACTACCAGAATAACCAAAGCCACGAAAAATTTTTTCCAATATTTCACTATTTAAACAAAAAGCACCGCATACCCACGTTGATGATTCCGAAATAAAACACATCCATATTTCCATTACCGCCAACCATGACACTACTATCCTAATCAAAAATACTTTTTTATCTGCCCAAGCACTTTTTATATTTAACAATACAATATGATTTTGTAATTTAAAATCTAAGCTTTGCATTTTTCTAACCAGTGCAAACAAACAACCAAGCGCAATAAAAAAAGATTGGTAGGACTGGTAAAAAGGTAGAAATAGAATATTTAAGACCAATGGATAGATCCACATATACCTATTTGTTAAATTATTAATAAATTCTTTTTTGTTATCCATAAAATTTCCATAAAATATTGCGATGATTTGGTTCAAACAATGCCGTCTGAAGACTTTCGGCGTTCAGACGGCATTTCCGTGTCCGTTGTTACAGCAACACTTTCTCTACACCGCCGTTGTTGGCTTTTTTTACAAACTCATCCAGCCAGTTTTCGCCGAGGATGTGTTTCGCCATTTCGATGACGATGTAGTCGGCAGGCATATTGTTGTCGTCGGCGTAGCGGCTCAAACCTTGCAGGCAGGCGGGGCAGGAAGTCAGCATTTTGACGGGTTCGCCCTGCGGCAGCTCTTTGAGGTTTTTCTCGATTTCCTCTTGTTTACGGAACTTGACCTGTGTGGCGATGTCGGGGCGTTTGACGGCAAACATGCCGGATTCGCCGCAGCAGCGGTCGCTTAAGACGACTTTCTGCCCCATGAGGCTGCTTGCCATTTGGGTGGCGTTCATGGTTTTGATGGGGGTGTGGCAGGGGTCGTGGTAGAGGTATTGCTGGCCTTTTACGCCGTTTAGTTGCACCCCTTTTTCAAGCAGATATTCGTGGATGTCGATGATACGGCAGCCGGGGAAGATTTCTTCGAAGCGGTATTTTTCGAGCTGGTCGTAGCAGGTGCCGCAACTGACGACGACGGTTTTAATGTCGAGGTAGTTGAGGGTGTTCGCCATACGGTGGAAGGCGACACGGTTGTTGGTGCTCATTTGTTCGGCTTTTGCCTTGTTGCCGCCCGCGTCCTGCGGATAGCCGCAACACATATAGCCCGGCGGCAGGACGGTTTGTACGCCGACATGCCAGAGCATGGCTTGGACGGCGAGTCCGATTTGGCTGAACAGGCGCTCGGAACCGCAACCTGGGAAGTAGAACACGGCTTCGGTATCTTCCGGCGTAGCCGGATTGCGGATGATGGGGATGCTTTTGTCGTCTTCGATGCCGAGCATGGAGCGCGGTGTTTTAGCAGGTACGCTTTTGGGCAAAGGACGGTTGATGAAGTGGATAACCTGTTCTTTAATCGGGGCTTTGCCGACGGTTGCCTTGGGTTCGACTTTTTGTTTTTTGGTGCCGACGGGCAGGATTTTGCCAATTTTGTAGGCGAAGTTCTGCGCGGGGAAGCCGGTCTGTATCATGGCGGCGCGTAGGGCTTTGATGGTTTTCGGGCCGGTGGCGTTCAGAAATGCCATGCCCATCGATGCGGCGGGTGCGAAGCGTTTGTGGCCGGAATCGGCAAGGTAGTTGCGGATGGCCACGGTTACGTCGCCGAAGTCGATGTTGACGGGGCAGGGTTTGACGCAACGGTGGCACACGGTGCAGTGGTCGCCGATGTCCATGAGTTCTTCAAAGTGTTTGATGGAAACACCGCGGCGGGTTTGTTCTTCGTATAAGAAGGCTTCGGTCAAGAGCCCCACGCCGAGGATTTTGTTGCGCGGGCTGTACAGCAGATTGGCGCGCGGAACGTGAGTAGAGCAAACAGGTTTGCATTTGCCGCAGCGCAGACAGTCTTTGACGGAATCGGCGATGGTGCCGAGGTCTGATTTTTCCATAATCAGCGATTCCGCGCCCAAAAGCTCGAAAGACGGCGTATAGGCGTTGCGCAGGTCCGAGCCTTTCATCAGTTTGTGACGGTTGAAGGTGTGTTTCGGATCGACTTGGTTTTTGTAGTTCCAAAACGGTTGCAAATCTTCATCGGTCAGAAATTCGAGCTTGGTAATGCCGATGCCGTGTTCGCCCGAAATCACGCCGCCGAGCGAACGGGCGATTTTCATAATGCGTTCCACAGAACGGTATGCCGTCTGAAGCATTTCGGCATCGTCTGAATTGACGGGGATGTTGGTGTGGACATTGCCGTCGCCGGCGTGCATATGCAGGGCGACAAAGACTCTGCCGCGCACGGTTTTGGCGTGGATTTTGCCCAAGCCTTGGATAATTTTGGTGTCGGTTTTGCCGCTGAAGATTTCAGAAAGCGGCTTCATTACGTCCTCTTTGACGGACACGCGCAGACGGAAGTCGCGGAATGCGGTGAAACAGCTCTCGTCGTCTTTGGCTTCGGGCGCGGCGTGGACGGCTGCGCCGTAGCGTGCTTTATAGTCGGCAAGCGGCGCGTCCAAATTGGCGAGCAGCCATTCCCAACGCGCTTTGACGGCGGAAACGTGGGCCAGGGAGTGTTTGCCGCGTTCGCCCAACAGTTCGGCAGTTGGCAGGTCTGTGCCCATTTTGTCGATGGGGAGTTTGCCCGAAAGATATTGCTCCAAGGCGGCACAGAGTTTGAGCTTGTTTTGGATGGAAAGCTCGATGTTGATGCGTTCGATGCCGTCCGAATACTCGCCGAGCCTTTCGAGCGGGATGACCACGTCTTCGTTGATTTTAAAGGCGTTGGTATGTTTGGCGATGGCGGCGGTGCGGCTGCGGTCGAGCCAGAAGGTTTTGCGCGCTTCGGGCGACACGGCGATAAAGCCTTCGCCGTCGCGGGCGCGGGCGAGTTCGCAGATGTGTTCGGCGGCTGCCTCTACGGCGGCTTCATCGTCGGAAACCACGTCCGCCAGCAAGACCATTTTCGGCCGGCCTTTGCCTGCCGCTTTGGTGGCGTAGCCGACGGCGCGGACATAACGCCAGTCCAAATGTTCCAAACCTGCCAGCCGAACGCTGTCGTGGGCGAGCAGGAAATCGCGGATTTCAACGATAGAAGGCGTGGCGGTGGCGACCGTGCCGAAAAACTCCATACACACGGTGCGCGTGTATTTCGGCATTTTGTGCAACACAAAGGCGACGCTGGTAATGATGCCGTCCGTGCCTTCTTTTTGCACACCGGGCAGTCCGCTCAAGAATTTGTCGGTAACGTCTTTGCCCAAACCGACTTTGCGGAATTTGTGGCCGGGGATTTCCAAGCGTTCGGTTTTAACGACATTGAGGCCGTCTGAATCCAGCGTGTGAACGTCGAATACGGCGGTTTCTTCATCGTGGATTTTGCCAAAATTGTGGCGCACGCGCTCGATGCGCAGCCATTCGCCTTGAGGGTTAATCATGTTCCAGTAGGCGAGGTTGTCCAACGCCGTCCCCCACAGCACGGCTTTTTTGCCGCCCGCGTTCATCGCCACATTGCCGCCCACACAGGACGCATCGGCGGAAGTCGGATCGACGGCGAACACCAAACCCGCCTGATGCGCGGTTTCTTCTACCCGCCGCGTTACCACGCCCGCGCCGCAATGGATAATCGGATGTTTGCCATCCAAGCCCGCCAGTTCGACAAACTCCACACCGCGATGTTTGTCCAGCTTTTCCGTATTGATGACCGCGCTCATTGCGTCCAAAGGAATCGCGCCGCCGGTATAACCCGTACCGCCTCCGCGCGGGATAATGACCAAATCCAGCTCGATTAAGGCGCGCACCAAAGGCGCGACTTCCGCCTCCGTGTCGGGATTGACGACCATAAACGGATATTCCACGCGCCAGTCGGTCGCATCGGTAACGTGCGTTACGCGCGCCAGCCCGTCGAACATAATATTGTGCGGCTTGGTAATTTTGCTTAAGCGTTCCAAAATCTGCCGCCGCTTTTGGCTGGTTTCATCAAAACTGCTATCAAAACGCCCGACCGCCTTTTCCGCCGCCGCAACCAAGACATCCACTTGCTGATTGTCGTCGCGGCGTTTGCGGATTTCGTTCAGGCGGTGGCGCATTTCCCGCACCAGCGCGGCGCGGCGTTTCGGATGCTCCAGCAAATCATCGACCAGATACGGATTGCGCACGACCACCCAAATATCGCCCAATACTTCAAACAGCATTCGTGCTGAACGCCCGGTTTTACGCTGTCCGCGCAGGTCTTGCAGGATTTGCCACGCTTCGTCGCCCAATAATCGGATGACGATTTCGCGGTCGGTGTAGGAAGTATAGTTATAGGGAATTTCCCGAATACGCTGCGGGGCGGTAGTCGTGGTCATGGTGTGTCCGTGTTTGGCAATTTTTATTTGAATGCCGTCTGAAAAGTCGGTTTCAGGCGGGTTTGAAAAGGCGATAATGTAGTTCAATTTTTGATATTTTTCAATGCCGAAACAGGAAATACCCTTATAGAAACAAAATAACGCTTTGAGAAATTGTTGACAATATTATCGGATATAAATTTTAGGTGGTGTTTCCGGCGTATGACCGTATCAAAACGGTTGAGTTTTTCACAAAACCCGTTATAATGCCGTTTCTCTGAGGCGGGTCTCCCCGCATGGCAAATCGGAACACCGGGTCAGGGGCGGAAGCCAGCAGCCCACTCCGATGCGCCAGTGCCGGGGGTTTGGCCCGCCGCCCTATTTGAAACGCCGGAGCTTCGATGTTCCGGCGTTCCCGTATCGCACCGATGCCGTCTGAAAGCCGTTCAGACGGCATTTTCTTTACTTTGCCATAACGCATCATTACAATGTATCCATACAGGCCAATGAAGAACCGGCTTCATAAAAATGAAGTATGGTTCAATTTCAAGTTTATGACGAACAGGGCAGTTTGATTAAAGACTAAAGGAGTAGGCAAATGAAAAAACTTCTAATGATAACCCTCACCGGTATGCTTGCAGCTTGCGCAACAGGTGTCAATGTCGGTCGGCTGATGGTTGAAATGCCGCAGGGAGAACGTTCTGTCGTTGTGCAGGTTCCCGCGACAAATAACCCGCTTTCCGATGCGGTGGCTGTCGGAATGATTAAAACATCCGGCTCGCCTTCGGCATCAAATATGATTGAAATGCTCGGCGCGGACAATATCAACGTCGGCGTGGCGGGAAGCAGCCAAATGCTTAATAAGGCGACCGCACTTTATTCCTTAAACCATGCAAAGAAAGTCGGAAACAATGTCAGTGTCTATATGATGGGCGACAGCGAAAGCGACAAGGCTGATTTGGAAAACGCAGCAAATGCCAAAAATATTAAATTACATTATTTCTTTAACCAAAAATAATTTGCAGCGTGCAACTTGTCGCACCAAAATATCCAAATTGAACATACGGCGGCGTACCGGGATTTGCGCCGCCGCTTATCCCGATAGGAGAGTACCGTGAACGCCTCGCAATTAATCAGCAGCCTGACCCGAACCGTAGGCGAAAAATACATCATTACCGACCCCGCAAAAACCGAACAATACCGCCAGGGCTACCGTTTCGGCGAGGGCAGGGCGTTGGCGGTGGTGCGCCCCGGAAGCATTCTGGAAATGTGGAAAATTTTGCAGGCTTGCGTCGAAGCGGATGTGATTGTGATTACGCAGGCGGCGAATACCGGTCTGACCGGCGGCTCGACCCCCGACGGCAACGATTACGACCGCGACATTGTGATTGTGAACACCATGCGGATGAACATCATCCAAACCATCAACAACAACGAACAAGTCGTCTGCCTGCCCGGTTCGACCCTGAACCAGCTCGAATTGCTGCTGAAACCTTTGGGGCGCGAACCGCATTCGGTCATCGGCTCTTCCTGCATCGGCGCGTCCGTCTTGGGCGGCGTGTGCAACAACTCCGGCGGCGCATTGGTGCAGCGCGGCCCGGCTTATACGGAAATGGCGCTGTTCGCCCAAATCAACGAAGAGGGCAAGTTGGAACTGGTCAACCACTTGGGCATAGACTTGGGCGACACGCCCGAAGAAATCCTGACCAACCTGCAAGGTCATCATTATCAGAAAAAAGACATCAAACAAGACGCGGGCAAAGGGCACGACCACGCCTATTGCGAATACGTCCGCCAAGTGGACGAACCGACCGCCGCGCGTTTCAACGCCGACCCGGCGCGGCATTACGAAGCGTCCGGCTGCGCGGGCAAACTGATGGTGTTTGCCGTCCGTTTGGACACCTTCCCGCAAGAAAAACAAACCGCCGTGTTCTACATCGGCACGAACGATATTAACGAACTGACCGACATCCGCCGCGCCGCCTTGGGCGAATTTGAAAGCCTGCCCGTTTCCGGCGAATACATCCACCGCGACGCTTTCGATATTGCCGACGTGTACGGCAAAGACACGTTCTACGTCATCAAAAAATTCGGTACGCACCAACTGCCAAAATTATTTGATTTCAAAGCCAAAGTTGACCGCTTCGGCAAAAAAGTCAGCTTCCTGCCCAAGCATTTTTCCGACAAGGCAATGCAGTTCGTCAGCAAATTCCTGCCCGACCACCTGCCCAAATCTATGCGCGATTACCGCAATAAATACGAACACCATTTGATTCTGAAAATGGGCGGGAAAGGCGTGGATGAGGCGCGCGCGTTCCTGAAAGAGTATTTTGCACACCACGGCGGCGCGTTTTTCGAGTGCAACGCCGAAGAAACCCAAGCCGCGATGCTGCACCGTTTCGCCGTCGCCTCCGCCGCCATCCGCTACCGCGCCGTGCATGACGACGAAGTGGAAGATTTGGTCGCGCTTGACATCGCCCTGCGCCGCGACGACCGCGACTGGTTTGAAAAACTGCCGCCGGAAATCGACAATAAAATCATCCACAAGCTCTACTACGGACATTTCATGTGCCACGTTTTCCATCAGGATTACATCATCAAAAAAGGCAACGACTGCATGGCGTTGGAACACGAAATGTTGCATCTCTTAGACCAACGCGGCGCGCAATATCCCGCCGAACACAACGTCGGTCATTTGTATGAAGCCAAGCCCGCGCTCAAACAGTTTTACCGCAAACTCGACCCGACCAACAGCTTCAACCCGGGTATCGGCAAAACCAGCAAAAAGAAAAACTGGGCGGAATAAGCGCGTCCGCTTTGAAGGCAGGCAATGCCGTCTGAAGGCAAAACACCGTTCAGACGGCATTGTCGGGTTTGCGTCCCCCGAAGGGCATGTTCAAGCCGTATGCCGGAACACGGGTGCGCCCTCCCAAATAAAGTCTGAACCTACCGCCCAAAGGGCAGGGTTTCAACCGAAAAGGAAACACGATGAAACCATACAAAATCTACACCCATCCCGCCCTGCCGCCCCAAGCCGTCAAACAAGGCTGGTCGTGGCCGGGCCTTTTGTTCGGCACGCTGTGGGCGTGTTTCAAAAGAATGTGGGGTTTGGGGCTGGGGCTGACGGGCGCGATATTCGTGCTGGCGGTGTTTGCCCAACTGGTTTACGGCGACACGCCCGCCACAGACTCGGCGTTTAACGTATTGGGCTTGGCGGTTTCCGTCTGGTTCGGCGCAAAGGGCAACAGCCTTTATGCACGCCACCTTTTATCGCGCGGCTATACCGAATTGCCCGAAACAGTCCAAGCCGCCAACCCCCAAGCCGCATTGGCGCAATATTTCGGGCGCGGGGGCAGGTAGGCGCGTTTCCCGGCAATGCCGTCTGAAAGGCTTCAGACGGCATTTCTTATAACTTTTCGTTTGCAGCACATAACCAATCAGTCTTTCCCATTTCATTCCGAAATGCGTACCATGCGTCCATCCCTTCAATAATATTGCAAACAAGGAAAGAAACATGGCACGTTTAACCGTACACACCCTCGAAACCGCTCCCGAAGCCGCCAAACCGCGCGTAGAGGCGGTACTTCAAAACAACGGCTTCATCCCCAACCTTATCGGCGTATTGGCAAACGCCCCCGAAGCCTTGGCGTTTTACCAAGAAGTCGGCAAGCTCAACGCCGCCAACAGCCTGACTGCCGGCGAAGTCGAAGTCATCCAGATCATCGCCGCCCGCACCAACCAATGTGGCTTCTGCGTGGCAGGGCACACCAAACTCGCAACCCTGAAAAAACTTCTGTCCGAACAATCCGTCAAAGCCGCGCGCGCTTTGGCGGCAGGCGAATTTGACGATGCCAAACTCGGCGCGCTCGCCGCCTTCACCCAAGCCGTAATGGCGAAAAAAGGCGCGGTATCCGATGACGAACTCAAAGCATTTTTCGATGCGGGCTACAACCAGCAGCAGGCAGTCGAAGTCGTGATGGGCATAGCCTTGGCAACTTTGTGCAACTACGTCAACAACCTCGGACAAACCGAAATCAATCCCGAATTGCAGGCTTACGCCTGATACGGCAAACCGCCCGAATATCGGGCGGTTTTTCAAAAACACCCCTCAAACAAAAACAAGCCGCCAAGCGGCAGGAAAAGCAGCCGCGCATCAGGCGCACCCCGATTCCCCCGCAAACCTTAAGGAACAAAGATGAACGCCCAAACCCTGATTGCCAACGTTGCCGAACTCGTCAAAACCAAGCTCAAACCCCTTGTCGACGACATCGACCGCAAAGGATATTACCCCGAAGCATTTATGCGCGAACTCGGCGCAATCGGCGGATTTGGCGCAGTCAGCACAGAAGCCGAAGGCGGCAACGGCTTGGGTTTGGCAACGCAAATCGCCGTCTTGCGCGAAATCGGCAAAGAATGCGGCGCAACCTCCTTCAGCGCGTGGTGTCAGGCGGCTTGCGCGTGGTATCTGCACCAAACGCCCAACCAAGCCGTCAAAGACAAATACCTCGCCGACATCCTGCAAGGCAAAGTATTGGCGGGTACCGGAATGTCCAATACCGTCAAACACCTTGCCGGCATCGAAAAACACAACCTCCAAGCCGAACGCGTGGAGGGCGGTTATACAGTCAACGGCGCGCTGCCGTGGGTGTCCAACATCGGCGAAGACCACATCTGGGCGAATACCGCCCAAATCGGCGGCGGCTACGTTATGTTTATCACCGGCGGACAAAGGGAAGGCGTAAGCCTGCAAAACTGCCCCGAATTTTGCGCCCTTGAAGGCACGCGCACCTTCAGCCTGAACTTCAAAGACGTATTTATCCCTGACGAAGACATCATCGCCGCGCCCGAACAGTTTGCCGACTACATCCAAAGCATCAAAGCAGGCTTTATCCTCCTGCAAATCGGCATCGGCGCGGGCGTGATAGACGGCAGCCTCGGCATCATCCGCCTCGCCAACATCGTCAACGCTGAAGTCAACAGCTATCTCGACGACGGCTACGACAGCCTCAAAGCAAGGTTGGACGGCGCGTGGGCAGAAACCGAACGGCTCGCCGGCTTGGCTTGGAGCGGCACGCCCGACAGCCTCGCCACCCTCAAGCTGCGCGAAGCCGCCGCCGTACTGACCCTTACCGCCGCCCAATCCGCCGCCCTGCATTCCGGCGCAAAAGGCTACCTGATGCGCAGTCCCGCCCAAAGGCGCGTCCGCGAAGCAATGTTTGTCGCCATCGTAACCCCCGCGATCAAACACCTGCGCAAAGAAATAGCGGCAATCGAAGCCGCAAAATAAACAGGCGGAAAATGCCGAAACCCCCACCGCGTCATTCCCGCGAAAGCGGGAATCCAGCCCCCAACGCAACAGGAATCCATCGGAAAAAACAGAAACCCCAAAACCGTCATTCCCGCAAAAGCGGGAATCCAGCAAACGAAAAATCACAGGAATCCATCGGAAAAACAGAAACCAAACAGACTAGATTCCCGCCTGCGCGGGAATGACGCGGGAGCGGGGGTCGTCATTCCCGCAAAAGCGGGAATCCAGCCCCCTAACGCAACAGGAATCCATCGAGAAAACCGAAACCTCCAAACCGTCATTCCCACGGAAGTGGGAATCCAGTAATCGAAAAACCACAGGAATCTATCGAAAAAAAACCAACCCCAAAAAAACCGGGTGGGTACCGCACCATCCTCCCAAACCCTGATTTATAGCGGATGAACAAAAATCAGGGCAAGGCGGCGAAGCCGCAGACAGTACAAATAGTACGGGTGCTTCAGTACTTTAGAGAATCGTTCTCTTCGAGCTAAGGCGAGGCAACGCCGTACCGGTTTTTGTTAACCCACTATACAAAAAACAAGGAAACACAAATGGCGCAATATATGTGCGGCCCCTGCGGCTGGATTTACGATGAAGAACACGGCGATCCCGAACACGGCATCGCCCCCGGGACAAAGTTTGAAGACATCCCCGACGACTGGAAATGCCCCGAATGCGGCGTGGGCAAAGAAGATTTCTACCTGTTGGATTTCGTGATATAGCGGCAGCCGCACCCTTAGGGAAAACCCCGTCATCCGGCGTTCCGCCTGCGGCGGCAGGGAACGCCGTTTTATCCGTTTGCGCCCGCCAAGCCGTGTTGCACAGATGCGACACGGCTTTTTCCTTTTTATCGTCTAAATGTAAATTTTCGTCAAAAAACATCAAAAATCACCCCCCCCCCCCGAATTTACGTAAAAAAGTGTAATACCTTTGATCATAAGGGAATGTTGACAATTAGATTGATTCTCCTAGACTGACTTTCGCAATACAATGGGATTGTCAATAATTGTGTATGGTCGTTTGCCGTCCGGCGGCCGGAAACGTCAAAAGCGCGGGCGGTGTATTGCAAGCAGAGAGAATCAATGAACAAAATCTTCCGTGTCATTTACAGCCAGGCAACCCAATCTTGGGTGGCAGTATCCGAATTAACTAAGGCACACAAAAAACAAAGCTCATCGAGTGCCAAAAAAAGTGCGTCCGGCTCTTCAGCGAACCTTATTAAATCTTCAGCCATCGCATTGGCATTATTAAGCGGTCATTCGGCTTATGCGGCATTAAATGATGCTGGAACAGGTAGTGGAGCAGTTGCTCAAGGAACAGGGTCTGTTGCGGCTGGAGGAGATTCGGTAGCGATAGGAGCGTCAGCAAATTCAACTGGAAGTAGAACGATAGCTATAGGGAAAGATGCAAGCACTGGTAAAGATGACGCTATAGCGATAGGAAACGGAGCGAAAGCAGAAAACCCAAATTCTGTAGCTATCGGTAAGAGTGCTATTTCTAAACATAATAATGCTGTAGCTATCGGTATAGGCGCAAAAGCACTTGGTCCTACGTCTTTGGCATTGGTACTGGGAGCGAAAGCTACAGGTGACGATAGTTATGCCATAGGCGTTGAAAGTGAATCCATTGGAAAGATGTCAATAGCTTTTGGTCAAAAAAGTAAAGCAAGACAACAGTATGATCTTGCTTTCGGTAAAGAAGCTGAAACTCGAGATCAAGGTCAAGGTCATAGTATTGCCATTGGTTATGGTGCTATGTCGGGAACTAACAATGCTGGGAAAAATCTTAATGGTGGAGATGCTGGCGGTGTAGCCATTGGTACCGGTGCTTATACAGGAGTTAATAAAGATGATGGGCGTTCTGTAAATTCTTCTGTTGCTATAGGGGCCGGTGCCGGAGCAGGATTTAGAAAGTTAGATACTAATGGTATGCCTGTGCAGAATGCTACAGATGTTGATAATAATGATGAAGTGCTGAAAAAAGCGTTTGGTGTTAAAAATGTTGCAGATTATCAAAAAATAGCAGGTGGTACTAATGGATACACAAATGTGGCTATTAATGAAGCCACAGCCTTAGGTCGTAATGCACGTGCTATAGGAGACCAATCTGTGGCAATAGGCGCTCAAACAATTGCTGGTATGGGTGCTATTGCATTAGGTGGAAATGATATTACTCAATTTGCAAATAACAAATATTATAAATCAATAAAAGAAAATTTTGCTGCTACAGAAACAGAAGATCATAATCAAGATGCAGAGATATCTAAGGACACGATTAGTGGTGCATATAAGAGACTTGTTGGTACCAAGTTAGATACGGCATATAAAGCAACTTATGCACAAGATGGTTCAGTAGTATTAGGGGCACAAGCTCATTCAGGAACACCATTGGGAACGGCACTTGGTACGAATGCTTTGGTGCGTAAAGGTGCTTTCGGTGCAACGGCAATCGGTGCGGGTTCACAAGTTCAAGCTAATGCCGAAGCGGCGGTAGCCATCGGTATGGGATCTTTTGCCAATGGTAAGTATGCAGTGGCGGCAGGTACGGCAGCGAAGGCAGAAGAATCTGCGGTGGCTGCAGGTTATCAGGCAAATGCTGACAAATCTGCGGTAGCGGTTGGTGATCATTCTAAGGCTGTAGAAGCTTCCGTAGCAGTCGGTCAAGGAGCACAAGCTAAAAATGTAGCAGATATTGCGATCGGTCAAGGGGCGGTTGCCTCTGGTAAACAAGGTGCGATTGCGATGGGCTTGGGTACTAACGCCCAAGGCGATTCCTCTATTATGATTGGCGGTGCGGATGTTGACTCAGCTTCTAAACAATCCACAACTTTTGAAAAAGCCATTGGCGTAAATGAAAAAGGTGGTGTAATTGCAAAAGATGTAGTCGAGAAAATTAATGGTAAAGAGGTTACCCGCCATTATACTTTCGCGGCGACTAAGACGACAACAGGTACCGTTGCAGCAGCCTTTCAAGAGCTGACTGGGCACGCTATGGACGTAGCCACTCTTAATTTTGCCGACACGAAAAATAAAAACGGTCATGCTTCTACTTCTTTAGGTGTGCATTCTTTAGCCAAAGGTGATTTGGCAACAGCCATCGGTGCGAGTGCGCGGGCTGATGTTATCGGTTCTTTAGCATTGGGCACAGGGGCGCATGCAACCCGTCAAAATGCGGTGGCAATCGGTACGGGTTCTACTACTGAGTTGCTGGGTACGCGCCAATTAAGTGTGAACTACGACAGCGAAGGCAATATTGTTTCCGATGACTCAAAGGATATTGCTTATACATTTAAATGGGCGGGCGGCACTAACACCTCTGAAGGCGACGTCGTGTCTTTCGGTAGCTCCGGCGCAGAACGCCAATTAAAAAACGTGGCGGCCGGTCGCGTGGCGGAAGATTCTACCGATGCCATCAACGGCTCCCAGTTAAACTCCATCACCAAAAAAATTGCAGCAGGTTTTAACACAAGCGGTAATGTGGTAGCTGATTCTTCGGGTGTATTCACATCTAAAAAAGCAAATACAGATTCCGCGGATAAGGCTTATGAAACCGCAATCCGTTCGCAAGACAAAGTCCAACTCCAAGTCGGCAACAACTTGAAGTTAGACCGTGATGAAACCGAAGTTGAAATTGAAGTTCAGGATGATTTTGACAAAACCAAAACAGTTAAAAAGAAAGTCAAAAAAGCTGATTTTGCCTACAGCCTGAATCCTGTATTAACCAACCTGACCAGTGCGGAGTTTAAAGCCGACGGCAAACCGACGGTGAACATCAGTTCAGACGGCATTACCATTACGCCCGCTGCGCCGACGACCGGCGGTGAGCAAAAACCGAATGTTAGTCTGACCGAAAACGGCTTAAACAACGGCGGCAATACGATTACCAATGTAGCCGGCAACCTAAATGGTGCGAAAAAAGATACAACTGCGCCGACAACTAAAGCAGACAAACCGAATAATGTAGATGACATCAAAACCAATGCGGCAACCGTAGGCGATGTATTGAATGCAGGCTGGAACTTGCAAGAAAAAGGCACGGCAAAAGATTTTGTTACCGCTTATGACACTGTTAATTTTGTTAACGGCGACGGTACAAGTGTATCTGTTGAAAATACAGACAATAAAACCAGCACAATCAAATACAGCGTAAACCTCGGCGATGGTTTGGAAAAAGATGCTACGACCAACAAAATTAAAGCCAAAGCAGGCAATGGTGTGACTGTTGGTGCAGACGGCATTAAGGTCAATACCGGCAAAGGCCTCAAAATTGATTCGGCTGATAGCGACAAAGTTGCGGTTGATACCGACGGTACAACAATCACTGTCGGCACAGACGGCAAAGTGAAGGCGGTGACAGGCTCGACCGAAACGGTTACAGATACTAACAAAGGTACTGATGAAAAAGCGGGTCAAGTGCGTCCTGTTAAAGCAGATAAAGGCAAACTGGCGACAGTTGATGCGGTGGCAAATGCCGTCAACAATGCCGCGTGGAGCATTACGTCCGGTACCGACGGCGGCAGCTTCGCAACGTCCGGTCATACCAAAACCACCGAAAAAATCAGCGCGGGCGGCAGCGTAACCTTTAAAGCAGGCGACAACCTGATAATCAAACAGAAAGGTACAGACTTTACCTACTCGCTCAATCCGATTTTGAACGGGCTGACATCGGCAGAGTTTAAAGGCACAGGTGAAAATGCGCCGATTACCAAACTGACCAATGCAGGCATTACGGTGACAACACCGGCAGATGCGGTTGCAAATACGCCGGAGAAAACGGTAACGCTGAATCAAGACGGCTTGAACAACGGCGGCAATGCGATTTCTAATGTGAAATCTAATCTTCCTGCTACTAAAAATAGCGATACTGCAAATACAGCAGCTGCGCCAAGTAATGCCACGAAAACTCAAGCAGTGCCAAATACAACGAATACGAAAGGCACAGATTATGTCAATCCAAACAATGCCGCTACCGTGGGTGACGTATTAAATGCAGGTTGGAACTTGAAAGGCAAGGGCACAGCGGTTGACTTTGTAAAAGCCTACGATACTGTGGATTTTGTGGACGGTGATGGTACAACTGCGTCTGTTGAAAGCAAGGATGGTAAAACCTCGACAGTAAAATACAGTGTAAACACCACGAAAATCAAAGCCGATACAGCTAATGTAGGTAAGGTTAAAGCAGAAGGAACAGGCAATACATTTGCAACAGCAGAAACTGTAGCAAGTGCGATTAATGATGCCTATTGGAAAGCAGCGGCTTCAGGTAATGGTGCAACAACGGATGTAGCAGACAATGTGAAAGCTGGTGATACGGTGACCTTTAAAGCAGGCAAAAACTTAACGGTTACACACAACAATACGAATAAATCGTTTGAGTTTGCAACCACTGATACACCGGAGTTTAGCTCTGTTCAATTTGGTAATAATGGTCCGAAAATCACCAACGACGGCAACACAATCAAAGTTTCCGGCGCGAATGGCACTGATTCGGTCAAAATCACCAATGTTGCTGACGGTAAAGACGACAATGATGCTGTAAACGTAAGCCAATTAAAAGCAAGCGGTTGGAATATCGCGGGCAACGGCAAAACCAAAGTCGATACAATCAATAAAGACGACCAAGTGAATTTCTTGAATGGTAGTGGCACAACGGTATCTGTGACTAAAGATACTGACAAGGCAGGCAAAGAAACTGGCAACGTAAACGTCAAATACGACGTGAACGTTGGCAATGGTTTACAGAAAGATACGACAAACAATACTATTTCTGTAAAACCAGCGGATAGCACAATTACCGTTGGTACAGATGGCGTGAAAGTAAATACGGGTGATATTGCAACGGAATCAACAGGTAAGGCAACAACTGTACTAGATAAAGCGATTGCAGAGGCAACCAAGGAATTGGCTGAAGCAGGGGATACTACTGCACAGCAAAAAGCACAAGAGAAACTTGATGCTGCAAATAAAGCAAAAGCTGATGCAGGCAAACAGATTGCGACGGTAGAAAATGTCACTGAAGCCATCAACAAGGCGGGTTGGAATGCCATTGCTGCTAAAACTGAAAATGGAGAGGTGTCAGGCGGAGCAGCGAAACTTGTGAAACCGGGCGACACCGTTACATTTGAAGCAGATAAAAATGTCAAGATTACTCAAGATGGAAGTAAATTCACATTCTCGACAAAAGATAATGTTGAATTTAAATCTGTCAAAGTCGGCGAAGAAAAAGACGGCAAAAAACCGGTCAGCCTGACAACCAGTGCGGCAACAACTGCCGATAATAATCAGACAGGAAAAGCCCCGACGACCGCGTTGAATATCAGCAGCGGCACGGGTAAGGATGCGAAACCGACGCAGATTACAGGCGTGGGTTCGGTGTTGAATGCAACAACGGTTACAAGCGCACCGGACGGCACCGCGCCGACAACCCAACCGAAATTGGTTAATCTTGGGACGGCACATAATCAGACGGCATTGGCAGACAATGTTTTAAACTCTGCCGCCACTGTACGCGATTTGGCAAATATGGGCTGGAAAGTTTCGGCAGATAAAGTAACCGGCGCAGACGATAAGTCATACAGTGATGTGGTGAGAAATGCGGACGAAGTGAAATTTGTCGGCACAAATGCCGCCAAAGTATCGGGTAAAACCGAGAACGGCGTGCGCACCATTACCGTTGATGTGGAAGTGCCTGATGTAAAAACAGCCAAGCTGGTTTCAAGTACCGACGGTTCTGTGATTGCGCCGTCAACTGATTCCAAACTTCAAGACGCATTAAAAACTGCGAAAGACGAGTTGGCCGCATTGCCTGACACTGCAACTGAAGCGGAAAAAGAAGCGGCTGAGAATAAAGTCAAAGATGCCGAAACGGCATTAAATAAGGCTTTGGATGAGAAAGGTGTTGCCACGGCTAAAAACGTTGCGGATATGATTAACAATTCCGGCTTTACGCTGAAAACTTCCGCCGATGCCGATGGTAAGAAAGATGACAAATCGACAGGCAGCGAAGTCATCAAGTCGGGCAAAGCCGTTGAAATGGTCGCGGGTAAAAACTTAACCGTGAAACAAGAAGCTAACGGTAAAGTAACTTACAGCTTGAATCCGGAATTAATTAACCTGACCAGTGCAGAGTTCAAAGCCGACGGCAAACCGACGACGAAAATCAGTTCAGACGGCATAGTCATCACGCCGAACAGCAAAACTTCGCCTACCGTCAGCTTGACCGAAAACGGCTTAAACAACGGCGGCAACCACGTTACCAACGTGAAAGGCAACTTGCCGAATACCGTAAATGGTGCACCGGGTAAGGCAACAACCAAACAGGATACCCCCGAAACCTCCGGTGAAAATGCCGTGAAAACCGACAACGCCGCCACTGTGGGCGACATCCTGAATGCAGGTTGGAACATCCAAGAAAAAGGTACGGCAAAAGACTTTGTCAAAGCCTACGACACCGTAAACTTCGACGAAGGCAACGGCACGAGCGTATCCGTCGGCGTATCCGAAGACGGCAAAACATCGACCGTGAAATACAGCGTCAAAGCTGCCGACAAATCTTTGGAAGTCGGCGCAAACGGCGTGAATGTCAAGGTTTCAGACGGCATCGAGACCACGGAAAACGGTATTAAGGTTAAAGCCGCCGATAAAACGCTTACGGTCGGCAAAGACGGCGTAAAAGTCAATACAGGCGCGATTGCCGCAGCAAATGGCGGCAAGGTAACTGTTACTCCAAAAACCAAGGCAGACGGCACGACGGAAACACAGGCGGAGGCAGAAACCCGCGCCGCTTCCGAAATTGCCACAGTGAAAAACGTTGCGGATGCAATCAACAGCGCGGCGTGGATTGCCAAAGTGGAAAATACGGACGACAGTGTGGACACGCCGACCAAAAACGATAAAGGCACGGCGGTCAAGGCGGGCGACTCGTTGACGCTGACGGCAGGCAAAAATCTGCGTGTCAACCACGTCGGCGGCAACATTACCTTTGCTTTGGCGAAGGACATTACGGTTGAAACCGCCAATGTGGAAAACACGCTGAGCATCGGCAAAGATAGGGCGAAAGTCAATATCGCAAGCGGTGCAAACGGTCTGACCCTCGCCGGCACGGAAACCGCCGCCGACGGCTCGACAAACAACAACGCCCCGGTCTATCTGAACGGTATCAAGCCGACCCTGACCGACACCTTGGCGGGCAGTCCGACTGCCCATATCGACGGCAATATTGGTGCCTCAGCCTACCACCGCGCCGCCGGCGTTCAAGACGTGTTAAATGCCGGCTGGAACATCCGGGGCGCGAAACAGGCGGGCGGCGAGGTCGAAAACGTCGATTTCGTCCGCACCTACGACACCGTGGACTTTGTCAGCGGCAATAAGGCGACGACGGATGTTACTGTTGCCGCAGAAGACGGCGGCAAACGCGCAGTCGTTACCATTACCGCCAAAAACGACGCCGGCAGCATCACGACGGCGGGCGGCAAGGTTGTCGTCGGCACAAACGGAAAGGCAGACACAGACTCTAAAGCAGGGGACAAAGTGGCAAAAACCGGCGATGTGGCAAACGCCATCAATCAGTCGGGATGGAAAACCAATGCGACCAAAATCAACGGCGCGGCGGTAACCGACGCAAACAAAACCCAATTAATCAACCCGGGCGATGCCGTCAATTACGAAAACGGCAACGGCACGGTTGCCAATGTGGAAGTTACGCAAGGTAAGGACGGCAACCCCGATACCGTCAGCGTGAAATACGATGTCAAAGCCGACGGTACGACCATTAAAGTGGGCGACGACGGCAAAGTTACAGCCGTAACGGGCACGATAGAAACGGTTACAGATAAGAATAAAATCGCTGGTGAAAAAGTTGGTCAAGTACGTCCTGTTGATGCTGATAAAGGCAAACTGGCGACAGTTGATGCGGTGGCAAATGCCGTCAACAGCGCGAAATGGTATGCGAAGGCGGACAACGACCAAACCGCCACTGTCAGCGATAAGGGTAAAACCACCAACGACGATGGCGCAGAGATGGGCGCGGGCGACGCGTTGACGCTGACGGCAGGCAAAAACCTGCGCGTCAAACGCAAAGGCGGCAAATTTACCTTTGCCACTGTGGAAACGCCCGAGTTTGAAGGCTTGAAACTGGTTCAAGGCGGCAACACCGTCAATATCGCGCCGACTGCAAACGGTTTGAACTTCAGCCGTCCTGCCGCAACGGCAGGCGGGAAGGAACAGCCGGTTACCCTTGGCGGCATAAGCAGCGGTTTGGAGAAATTCGACGCTGCCGATCCGAAAACCGAGGGGTTGTTGAACCTCAATAAAACCGAAACTGGCAAGACCGAACCGACAGTCGGCGACAATACCGCCGCCACCGTGGGCGACTTGCGCGGTATGGGTTGGGTGCTTTCTGCCGATAAGGAAACAGACAATCCCGCCAAGGCTTACAACGCGCAGGTAAAAAATGCCGAAGAAGTGAAATTCGTGGGTGCGTCGGGCGTTATCGTTTCCGGTAAAACGGAGGGCAATGTCCGCACCATTACGGTGGGCGTGGATCACCAGCTTGCGACGAACAATTCGGTCAAACCCGTGGAATATACCAAGAAAGACGGAACAAAAGTCTATCCGAAAACCGTAACCAATGGCGGCAAGACGGAAACCAAGTTTTATCCGAATGCCGACGGTACGGGAGAAGAAGTGCCGGCGGGCGACGTAATCGTTTCGGTCAACGGCGCAAAAGGCACGACATCTCCGACCACCTTGTCGAATGTCAAATCAAACCTTCCCGAAACCCGCAACACGGCGGATGCTGCCGATCCGACCGGCAAACCGGCAAGCAAATCGCAATCCGCCCCGACAATCGGCACGGCGGACGGCAATGTGAATGCGAACAACGCCGCCACTGTGGGCGACGTGTTAAACAGCGGCTGGAACTTGAAGGGCAACGGAAGCGCGGTTGATTTTGTCAGGGCGTATGACACCGTGAACTTTGTAAACGGCAAGGGAACGACGGTCAGCATCGAAACCGACGGCAAGGAAAGCCGGGTGAAAGTGGATGTGGATACGGCGGATTTGACCGCGTCAAACGGTAAAATCAGCGCGCCCGATTTGAAAACATTGGAAGCTGCTGTGAAGGCGGCGAAAGCCGATGCGGACGCGAATCCGGCGGATGAGGCGAAAAAAACCGCATTGGCAAAGGCGGAAGCCGATTTGGCGAAAGAGCAAAATAAAGGCGTGACGGCGCAGAATGTGGCAAAAGCCATCAACGAGTCGGGCTTTACGCTGAGAACTTCCGCCACTGCCGAGGGCAAGAAAGATAACGCATCGACAGGCGACGAACTCATCAATCCGGGTAAAACCGTTGAAATGGTTGCGGGTAAAAATCTGACCGTGAAACAGGAAGATAGTGGTAAGGTTACCTATGCGACCAAAGACGACGTTGAGTTTGCAACCGTGAAAATCGGTAAAGATGAAGACGGCAAAAAACCGGTCAGCCTGACGACGGAAAAAGCCGTAAACGCAAGCAACAACGAAACAGGAAAAGAACCGGCAACGGCACTGAAAATCTCTTCAGACGGCAAACCGGCCCAACTTGTCGGCGTGGCATCGGTGTTGAATACAAGCGAAGTAAGCACCAAACCGAACGGCGATAAAAAGTCGGACGGTAAGCCGGCAGAGTCGAAAACGGAAAAACTGATTGATTTGGCAGGTACAGATACCGCACCAGTGAACAAGAACGCCGCCGCAACTGTAGGCGATTTGCAAAATATGGGCTGGGTGGTATCGACCAAAGACGGCAACGGCTACACCGATGTCGTGAAGAACGCCAACCAAGTGGACTTCAAAGGCAGCAACGGCATCGAGGTGCGCGGAAGCACCGCCGCCGACGGCACACGCGTGATTACCGTGTCTGCCAAAGAAGGCAAGGTTACCAACAAAGTCGAGATAACCAAAAACGACGGCTCGAAAGTCGATGCGGTCATCATCGACGGCAAATACTATGAGCGCGATGAAAACGGGAAACCGAAGACGAAGACGGAAATTCCCGCTGCGGATATTAAATCGGCAGACAATGGCGGCTCGGGCTTTGTAACCGGCAACACGGTCGCCAATGCAATCAACAAATCCGGCTGGAACGTCGGATTGGCAGAAAAAGCCAAAGCGGATGCGGCATTCGGCGACAGCAAATACGCGCTGGATGCGGGCAAGCCGGAAAAAGTGAATCCTGACGACAATGTACACTTTGCCAATGGCAACAATACCGTCGTTAAAGCGGCAACGGTTGAGGAAGTCGACAAAGACGGTAAGACCGTAACCAACACCTACATCAGAGTAGATGCCGAGTTGCCGATAAGCCAGATTTCCGCTGTCGATGAAAACGGCAATAAAGTGGTTAAAGATGCAGACGGCAACTGGTATCTCAGCAAAGCCGACGGTACTGCCGACAAGACCCAGCCTAAAGTCGATCCGGCGAAAGTCCGCCAGTCTGCCAGCATGGATCCTGAGAACAAGGGCGACCGTTATACGCCGCTTGCGAAACGTTCCGACGATGCCGCGCTGACTGCCGATCAGAAAGACGCATTGTCCAAGCAGCAGGACCAATATGCCAAAGATGCTGCCGACAAGATTGCCAAAGAGCTGAAAGGTCAGCCTCAAGCCGTTATCGAAGCCGCTCAAAAAGCCGCAGCAGAAGTTGCACGGGTTGAAGCGAAAGACAAATACCTGAAAGACAACGGTTTGGACAAAGGCATCGGCGGCACGGTCATTACCAATGTTGCCTGGGGTCAGAAACCGGACGATGCCGTAAACGTCGATCAGCTGCAAAACAGCGGTTGGAATTTGGATTCCAAAGCGGTTGCAGGTTCTTCGGGCAAAGTCATCAGCGGCAATGTTTCGCCGAGCAAGGTAAAGATGGATGAAACCGTCAACATTGATGCCGGCAACAACATCGAGATTACCCGCAACGGTAAGAATATCGGCATCGCCACTTCGATGACTCCGCAGTTTTCCAGCGTTTCGCTCGGCGCGGGGGCGGATGCGCCCACTTTGAGCGTGGATGGGGACGCATTGAATGTCGGCAGCAAGAAGGACAACAAACCCGTCCGCATTACCAATGTCGCCCCGGGCGTTAAAGAGGGGGATGTTACAAACGTCGCACAACTTAAAGGCGTGGCGCAAAACTTGAACAACCGCATCGACAATGTGGACGGCAACGCGCGTGCGGGCATCGCCCAAGCGATTGCAACCGCAGGTTTGGTTCAGGCCTATTTGCCCGGCAAGAGTATGATGGCGATCGGCGGCGGCACTTATCGCGGCGAAGCCGGTTATGCCATCGGCTACTCCAGTATTTCCGACGGCGGAAATTGGATTATCAAAGGCACGGCTTCCGGCAATTCGCGCGGCCATTTCGGTGCTTCCGCATCTGTCGGTTATCAGTGGTAAGAGCTTTTTCGCCTGTCTGCTGTTGGGGCAGGCGGAAGGTTTGAAGGGAAGGGCGGCGATTTGCCGCCCTTTTATAGTGGATTAAATTTAAACCAGTACGGCGTTGCCTTGCCTTAGCTCAAAGAGAACGATTCTCTAAGGTGCTGAAGCACCAAGTGAATCGGT
>NZ_JAGTUI010000034.1:0-23715 GCF_018224585.1 Neisseria sp. Marseille-Q1983 | reverse complement strand
TCTTATGGTACGGCGAATACACCGCCTGGGGTCGTCTGAAAAAGGACGGGCGGGTCTATCAGAACGTTCACCAGCCGTTCAGACTGCAAAACCAATACTTCGATGAAGAAACCGGGCTGCATTACAACCTGATGCGTTATTACGAGCCTGATACTGGACGTTTCATCAATCAAGATCCAATTGGGTTGTTTGGTGGAGATAATCTATATTCATTTGGTAATCAAGTATTGGATTTTATCGATCCACTTGGTTTAAAAATTTATGGCCATAGAAAAAACGGAACATTTAGGAAAAAACCTGGACCGAAATCCAAGAAGAAAAGCGCGGGTAAAGGGGAGTGTATCCAAAATAAAAAAGATGGTGATGCTCGCGAAGCCTTACATAAAAAGACTTGGATGCCCAATATGGAGCTGACCGTATATTGAGTCAGAAACACTTGAGAAATAAAAAGGGCGAAATTGTCAGCGACCCCTTGACAGGTGAATCTCGCAAACTTGATTTTGTGATTAAGGGAGCTGGTAAAAAAGGTGGTGGACTTGCTCAAGAAATTACTAGCGAGACTGCTTCAAAAAGGAGTCAACTTGCAAAAGAAGAAAGGATTAGAGATGCAGGTGGCGTATATGTCAGAGATGGTAAAAGCTTAGTTCATGTTGACGGAATATCCGAAATTATTCGATTACCTTAGGAGATTATCATGGATATAACACTATTTAATTTTCGGACATTTTGGGAAGCAAATGCTGATGAAGATTATCGTGAAGATACTATCAGAATGTCTATTGCACTTATGACGTTTCTCAAAAACAATAACCTACTTGTTGATATTGACCCATTTAATGAGGATGGCTCTATCAAAGAAGATTTGATCATCCGAAAATCCAATGTAACCGATGAAGGATTCCAATTATTTGTTAAACCAGTAAATAATTGGTGGAATGCTTTGGATAGGGGAACTCCTCCCGAGAAAGTTACTATTTTGGAGAATGGGTTGAAAAAAATTCGTGCTACGAAAAAGTAATTTTATATTTTCAGATGGCCTCGATACCTCTATGAGGCCGTCTGAAATATTTGTTCTTTAAAAATTTCTCATTCACGCACTGGGCAACCTGATCTACCGCCAGCTGCCCAACGGCGAAAACCAATATTACCAATACGATTTAGAAAACCAACTCGTCCGCGCCAAAATCAAAAAGCCCGCCGGCAACACCGAAATCTGGACCTACGCCTACGACCCGTTCGGAAGACGCCTTTCCAAAGAACGCCAAGACAAACTCGCTTGGACGAGCACCGACCCCAAACGCACCCACTTCGTCTGGGACGGAACGCGATTACTTCAGGAGTACACCTACAAAGGCAGCTACACCTATCTCTACACCGACCAAGACAGCTACGAACCGCTGGCGCAAATCTTTGACAACGCCAAAGACGGCAAACAATACCCCGCCTGGGGCCGTCTGAAAAAGGACGAGCGGGTTTACAAGGATGCGCATCAGCCGTTCAGATTGCAGAACCAGTATTATGACGAAGAAACCGGGCTGCATTACAACCTGATGCGCTATTATGAGCCTGAGACGGGGCGGCTTTCAAAAGGTTCAAACACATCGCCTTCAGATGGCTTTGCGCACTCACCTTAATCAGTCCGAAATAGGCTGCCCGGGCATAGCGGAATTTACGGTGCAGCGTACCGAAGCTTTGTTCGACCACATAACGGGTCTTCGACAAATATCGGTTACGCTTCGTTTGCGCCTCCGCCAGCGGACGATTGCGGCAGGCTTTGCGCATAATGCCGTCCAACAACTGATGTTCTTTCAGATGTTGCCGATTTTCCTCACTGTCATAGCCTTTATCGGCATAGACGGTCGTACCTTTGGCAATGCTCTCGGGATGCCGATTTGGTCGCAGTGGAAGTAGTGGATTTCCTGTTTGCTTTCTCCTTCTTCGTTTGTCCAATTGTGTACCTGTGCCAGCGGTTCGTAGGGGTCTTGGTCGGTGTAGAGATAGGTATACCTGCCGTCCGGGTGGACTTCCTGCAGCAAATGGCTGCCGTCCCAAACGAAGCGGGTTTGCTCTTCGAGACGAAAGTCGTCTGAAAAATGTTTTTCAGACGACCTTACAGTTTTGTTGGAATTCAATCCAATCTATAATAAGCTGAACTCAGTTCAACCTACGCTTACTTATTGCTATTCATATATTCGTGAGGCATTCAAAATGTCTGCTAGCATACTCCAATTTAAAGTTTTGTCGTTATATTCTTTCATACCTATATTTTTATAGTATCCATCCATGTCTTCAATCCAATTTTTCATGGCTTCTAAAAAGCTATCTAGTGTATTATTTTCAAAATCTTCTGTATGAATTTCAGTAATGAATTCTTTTAAAAAAACTAGAAAGTCATCTCTATTTTTAATTTCCATAATTTAATCCTCATCGAACCATTAGATTCTTGCCGTTGCCAAGTTTTAAAGTCATTGATTTTCCTTCCGTTTTAGTAGTCATTTTCCACATTTGTTTTTTTACCATACTAGAATTTGCTTCTTGAACAGGAGTGCATTCTATTTTCGCGATTTTAAAAGCAGCCAATCTACGGTGGTCTAAAGTCCATGCTTTGCCACTCTCGTCTTTCCAAATATTAATTCTTAAAATATTAGGATCTAACTTACCAGATTTTAAATCTGCCGCATTTTGTAGAACTGTATAATCCCCTGTTTGATTTTTTGCGCGGCTTTGCATGAAGTGAATATCTTTTGTTGGCATGGTTCCTGGCGGACAGTTTTGGCATTTCCCAGTCAAACCTAATACATCAATCCACCTCTGCATGTTCGGCGCAAACGCATAAAAATTACTCCCCCCAAACAACCCAATCGGATCCTGATTGATGAATCTTCCGCAGTCAGGCTCATAGTACCTGAAGAAGTTGTAATGCAGCCCCGTCTCAAGGTCGCAATACTGGTTTTGCAGGCGGAATGGTTGGTGCGCCGTTCCCGTTACGTTCGTTTCGCTCTTCAGTTTGCCCCAACCGTAATAATCGCCGAACCAAACCAGATTGCCGTCCTTATCGGTCATCTCACGTGGGATGCCGATTTGGTCGCAGTGGAAGTAGTGGATTTGTTGTCTGCTTTCGCCGTCTTCGGTTGTCCAATTGTGTACCTGCGCCAGCGGTTCGTAGGAGTCTTGGTCGGTGTAGAGATAGGTATACCTGCCGTCCGGGTGGACTTCCTGCAAGAGGCGGCTGTTGTCCCAAACGAATCCGGTTTCCTCTTCAAGGTCGTCTGAAACTTCTTCGTTTTTCAGACGGCCTCAAAGGAAGGTTTTGAGGCCGTCTAAAAAGCGGAAACCGTGAGCGTACCGCACGCACCCTACGTCGGGATTGGAGGTTTCATACGAATTGCGGCTTGCTATCGTTATATCTAATGATGCGGAGCAACTTAGTTTTAAAAGGGAACAACATTTGTAAGAAAAACTATGATTTACTAATTTTTTTTTAATAGTTTAGTAATATTTTCTTTTTCGCTTTGATTAATTTCAGAATTGCCTTGATAGTCTAAAAGCATAAAATATAACATATCTAAATAATTACACTTGGCTATTTTTTTATCTAACTCTTTTTTAATATCTAAGATATATTTTAGTCTTTCAGGTTTATTAATTAATAAATATCGAATAATAAATCTTCCTATTTCGCAAGCCACTGAACTTTCATAAAGCTCAGACGCTAAAGTAATGTTATTTATTAATTTAAACCTTTTAGCTTTAGTTATTTGGGAAAAGTCAAGATCTGAACTTTCTAGGGTAATAATAAATTCCCAAAGCCCCCTGTTTTGGATTATTTTTTTATTACTGAGGAGGTGATATATAAAAAAGAATGTGTCGTTATCAATAGTAGGTTGAAATCTTGTGCTATCTAAATTTAGAGAAATATATTCCAAAGCATCTTGTAAATCCTTTTTATTTTCTAATGAGTATAAATATTTAATTATTTCTAGATTGCTCATTGCATTAATTATTTTATAGTTCATTTTCATAGTCTTTATATTTTAAAATTATGGCAATGCTAAACTACCAGCTCCTGCTACGGGGGTGGCAACAAATGATATAGCAACAGCTCTTACAATTTTATACCCTATGTAGATTGCAGCGGCAGTTCCCGCTGCTTTCCCCACAGTTTTCAAATTTTCTTGGGTTTGACTATTAGTCACTGAAGAAGGTGAGGTACATCTACCAGGGGCTGGTGGAGGTAAATCATCGCAATTATCATTTAACCATTGTTTATGTTTTTGCAAAGTTTCTTTAAGTTGTTCAACTAGTTGAATATGTCCTTCAACTGAATCTCTAGGCTTCATACCAGGTTTCTGCTTATATGGTAAATTTCCAGGATTAGCTTTGATTTCTTGATTTCTTTTAATAATATCATTTTCTATATTGCTAATCTTTTTACGTCTAGCAATACAATCAGGATGGTTAAATGCAAATTTATTTTTTAATCCTAATATGTCAAGCCAACCTTGAACATTCGGCGCAAACTGATAAACGTTAAAGCTGCCTTCCAACCCAATTGGATCCTGATTCACAAACCGACCCGCATCAGGTTCGTAATACCTGAGGAAGTTGTAATACAGCGACCTTATTACGGTTTTGTTGGCTCGCCATTAATATGATTCAATCAATTACTTATAATTTCTCAATAAATTCATTATCTCTTTAGATTTTTTTAGGGGCTGTACTAGATTAGCCCTAAATTCCACACCAATCCCGCAGGATTTTAAGCTGTTGAGACAGTGTGCCGAAGTTAAATCGAAATTCGCATTCTTTCAAGAACAGTGGGAAAGATTTGCAATCGATTCCGTTGTATTTTCGCAAGACGCGTTTTGACTGATTCCAAAAATTCTCAATGCCGTTAATGTGGTTCTGACGGTCGGCAAACTCCTTGGAATGGTTGATGCGGTAATGAATAAAACCACATGGCGTGAGGATTTTTGTTACCAATCGGATAAAGACAAATTCAACAACGTACTAAAACGCTGTTTGAAAGTGAGACCTTCACGAGATTTAACAGGTTACTGGCAGAGAAATAAGAAGCCTACGGCAAAATCCGGATTAGAAAGTTTGTGTTTGGAAGCCTCAAACGATAACCAATATTTAGCCGTAGCCTAAATAATTTAAAACAACATAAGGAGCAATGATGGAAACCATGACACACACGCCAATTAATGTGGATTTAAAAAAGATGGATTATGAAACCTGCAAAACCTTTATGCGAGAACTGGCTCAGATGTATTCAAATGTAAAAGATGATGCTTATCTGTTGTTTTATCACAATTTGCGAGACCTTGCGAAAGAGGTCAGTACTTTACCCCGTAATCCATTGATATTTTATGGAGCCTATGAAATCGCTAATAATCAGGTGGTCGTGGCGATATTTGAAATGCAATTTACCGATGAAGTGTTTGAAACCGAAGATGGGAAACCTTATCAGATGCTTTCTATTATTAGTAGTTTTGTAAAAGATAAAATCTATTTACGTTGCCCGACTAAAATTAGAGAACACCTAACCCAACCTGAATACGTTGCTCTCTGCGAACAGGCTTATCCTACAATGATGGAACAAATGTTACTAGAGGAGCAACGGGACAGACTGTTTAGAAGAAAACGGAAAAGTGAGTAATGGAAAAATAAGTAGAATTCTGTAAAATACATTTATAAAAAATAATACCCTTATCGAAATAAGGGCATTTTTGCACGGTTTTGTTTAAATTTTAGTCTTTGTGCAACTGCTACATAATACCGAAAAAAACGACTGCATTTTCGGCTGACGGTTACGTTTTTAATTTCGCCGACGACATCGCGGCTGTTGCGATAGCGAATCCAGCCGATTTTCGGGAGATACAGGCGGTTATTTTTTTGTTCCAGTTTACAGCCTTGCGGAAAACGAAAGCTCTCTTCCAAGCCTTTTTTCTTGAATTTCGGGAAGCCGGAACGCTTTTGAAAGAAGTTTTTGAACGCGCTTTCAAGGTCTTTTAACGACTGCTGCAAAACCTGACTGTGGCAGTCTTTCAACCAGGTTAATTCACGTTTCCATTCGGGCAGCAGATTGGCTATTTTCGTATAACTGAACTTGACACTGTTATCTTGCCCATATTGCTCATTCTGCCAAGCCAACGCCCGATTGAAGACAAAACGGGAACAGCCGCAAAACTGTTTCATTTTGCGGATTTGTTCGCCGTTTGGCATGATTTCGAACTTAAAGGCTTTGCGTATTATCATAGTGGTATGATTATACCTATGGTTTGTGTTTGTGCCTTATATCTCCGCCCTGAAGGACGGAGTTTTACGGCATAGGGCTGATAAAACGGCGGATATAATCAAATATATGTAATGAGATTCCCAAAATCTTGGTAATGATGTATATTAGTTAAGTTAGCTAATCATGAGAAGAGTTATGTTTCAAGCAAATATTCATCAGGCAAAAACCAATTTGAGTCAATTGATTCAAAGAGCAGAAGCAGGGGAAATCGTTATTATTGCGAAGGCAGGTAAGCCTTGCGTCCAACTAACCGGTATTGAAAAACCGGCACGAAATGCAGGAAGGTTGAAAAAATTCAGTCATATGGAAAATACGGATATTTCACGTATTCTTGAGGATGACAATGAAACGGCAGCTTTATTTGAGGAGTCGGCTCTGTGAGAAAGATTCTGCTTGATACCCATGCTTTGCTGTGGTGGTTGTTGGATGACAAGAAACTGGGGACATCTGCACGCAAACTGATAGAAAATCCGAGAAATGTGATCTTTGTCAGTGCAGCAAGTATTTGGGAAATTTCCATCAAGCAGAACAAGGGGTTGTTGAAATTACCGAACGAGTTTTTTGATGTGCTTCAAGAAGAGGATTTTGAAATGCTGCCTATAGGTCTGTTTCATGCAAAACAGGCTGGAAGCCTTCCGGAGATACACAAAGACCCTTTCGATAGGATGTTGATTGCACAAACCCAAGCGGAAGGCTTTGAACTGATGACTGTCGATGAATATATTCCTCAGTATGGAATTAGAGTTGTCAACGCATCAAGCTGACAAATACAAAAACTGTGTACACAAGAAAGACCGCCGAGGCGGTCTTTTCAGTTATTGTCTTCGCTTAAAAGCCAGACTTCCGTCGCGGCCTTTAAATCAGCCATTGTTTAAATCTTACTGTAAAACTGTACAACTGCTAAACTGTAAACACAGAAAGAAGCAATACTAACAGCACAAAACAACAGATATCCAAACTCCATTAAGTGCATTATTCTGACTTTTTTCGTTGCCTGATATATTGATGCTATTTGTGCTGTTCTTATATATGTTGATGCTGGTTACGTCGCGTTTTTCCGGAAAATTCAACCGGTAGGGGACCGATACGCTGTTTCATCTCTTTGCTTAGGGAGAGTAGGGGGTGGATACGACCTTAGTTTTGGTATCCGTAATATCATCATTTTTTTCGTAAAGGTCAATCCCTTGATTTTAAATATTTGCAAGGTAAAAGACTATTATTCGGTTAGAAGGAAACCTATCCAAAGGGAATTCCGCACGGATTTCTTTGCAACCAAGATAACTAAGGTGCTGATAGGGAATATATTTAGTAGGCCCTGAATTGATTGGTTAGCTGCAACGAAGTACGGTAAAATTTCAAAAGTCCTTAAGTAAGGTAGAAAATCATGTCAGCCCTAAGCCGCCTGCTTAATCAGTTCCAAGAATTTTCCCAAACGCAACGGGATAAGGGAACTTCGTTTGAAAATCTAATTATCAAATATTTCCAAACCGAACCTTGTTATCAAAGCAGGTATGTGAAGGTACAGACCTATTGCGATTGGGCAGCCGAAAATATAAAGGATTTGGGTTTTGAGTACAAAAACGATACCGGCATTGATTTGGTGCTGACAGATATAGATGGCAGTTTTCACGCTGTTCAATGTAAAAATTATTCATCAGACCACACGATACAAAAATCTGACATTGACAGTTTCTTTACTGCTTCGGGGAAGACTTGGTTTACGCACCGCTATATTGTCGCAACGACAGACAAGTGGTCAAATAATGCGCGGGAGTCCCTTAATCATCAAATTATTCCAGTTTCTGTAATTAATTTGGCTGATTTGGAAAACAGCAGTATAGACTGGGAACAATTCAATTTTTCTGCCCGGCAGCCTGCCCTTAAATCCAAAAAGGGTTTGCGCCCACATCAACAAAGTGCCTTAAAAAGTGTTGAAACCCGATTTAATGGAGGAGAAACACGCGGTAAGCTGATTATGGCTTGTGGTACGGGTAAAACGTTTACTGCGCTGAAAATCGCTGAAAAAATGGCCGGTAAAGGCAAACGGGTACTCTTCCTAGTACCAAGCTTATCATTATTGAGCCAAACCTTACGCGAATGGAATCAAGACACAGAAACACCATTGATTAACTTTGCTGTTTGTTCCGATAGCGATGTAGGCAAAAAACACAATGAAGATAGTGTCCTAGCCAATCTTAGCGATTTACAGTTTCCGGCAACAACCAATGCCAAAAGCCTTGCAAACGCAGTACACGTGGTAGAGCGGAAAAATAAACAGCAAACCATGACTGTTGTTTATTCCACTTATCATTCCATTGATGTGATTCACCAAGCTCAATCACAACATAATCTGCCCGAGTTTGACTTAATCATTTGCGATGAAGCACACCGCACTACCGGCGCAACGTTTGATGGAGAAGACGAATCCGCTTTTGTCCGCATACACGATGCCGATTACATCAAAGGTGCAAAACGGCTGTATATGACGGCTACCCCGCGCATCTATGGAGAAACCGCCAAAAATACAGACGGCGTGGTTTTGTATTCTATGGACGACGAAACCCATTACGGCAAAGATTTTTTTGTCCTGACATTTTCCCAAGCAGTTTCAGACGGTCTATTGGTCGATTACAAAGTCATTGTCTTAGCCATCGAAGAAAGTCACATCCAACGCCGCATCCAAAATCTGCTCACCGACGGCAATAACGAGCTCAAAGTCGATGATGCCGCCAAAATTGTCGGCTGCTGGAAAGCACTTTCAAAATACGGCTTAACCAGTGAAGAAGGTGCGCTGTACAATCCAATGCGGCGTGCCGTTTCCTTCTGCCAAGTCATTGAAAAAGAATACAAAGGCAGCAAACACAAAGTCAGCTCAAAACTGATTGCCGAAATGTTCCAGGCCGTGATTGAAGAGTACCAGCAGGCAGAATGTACTGCCTTGCTCAAACAGAATCCCGATTTGAAACTGCCGCCGCAACTAACAATGACCTGCCAAGCCGAACATGTGGACGGCGGTATGAACGCAGGTGAAAAAGAAAGCAGGCTGCAATGGCTAAAAGCACCCGAAGGGCTACCCGAAAATACCTGCCGCATCCTATCCAATGTCCGCTGCCTATCTGAAGGCGTGGACGTACCTGCGCTAGATGCCGTGTTATTCCTTACTCCTCGCAACTCCCAAGTTGATGTCGTGCAGTCAGTCGGCCGCGTCATGCGCCGTGCCGAAGGCAAACAACAGGGCTACGTTATCCTTCCCGTCGTTATCCCCGCAGGTGTTGAAGCCGAAGATGCATTAGACAAAAATGAAAACTACCGAGTTGTCTGGCAGGTACTCAATGCACTACGTGCACACGATGACCGCTTTGACGCGATGATTAACAAATTGGAGTTCAACGGCAAAGACACCCAGAAAATGGAAGTTATTGCCATTGCCGACAAAATCGCCCCGAAAATCAAACGCAGCAGCAAAAAAGACCAAACATTGCACGAAGCCAAGGCTAGTTACGGCATAGGCAGCCCTGCCGCGCCCACACCCGTACAAGAAACCCTCCAATTCGAAATCGGCGAAATCGAACGCGCCCTCTACGCCAAAATCGTCAAAAAATGCGGCAACCGCCACCATTGGGAAGACTGGGCGGGCGACATCGCCAAAATCGCCCGCACCCATATTGACAGCATCAATGCTATTCTAGAAAACCCTGCCAACGAAGCCGAACGCACCGCCTTTGAAGCCTTTGCCGCAGAACTGCGCGATGACCTCAACAACGCTGTCAGCGACGAAGAAATCGTCGAAATGCTGGCGCAGCACATGATTACCAAACCCGTGTTCGACGCACTGTTTTCCGATTACAGCTTCGCCGAGCACAACCCCATGAGCCGTGCCATGCAGGAAGTGCTGGATTTATTGCAGCAGAAAAACCTCCACAAAGAGCGCAATACCCTGCAATCCTTCTACGACTCCGTCCACCTGCGTGCCAGCGGCATCGAAACCGCCGAAGGCAAACAAAAAATCGTCGTGGAACTCTACGACAAATTCTTCCGCAACGCGTTCCCGCGTATAACCGAACGGCTCGGCATCGTTTACACGCCCGTCGAAGTCGTCGATTTCATTATCAAAAGCGTGGAAGACGTCTTACAGCGCGAATTCAAAAGCAGCCTGCAAGACAAAGGCGTGCATATCCTCGACCCCTTCACCGGCACAGGTACCTTCATCATCCGCCTACTGCAAAGCGGCATCATCCCACGCGACAGGCTGTCTGAAAAATACAAAAGCGAAATCCACGCCAACGAAATCGTCCTGCTCGCCTACTACATCGCCGCCATCAACATCGAATCTGCCTACCACGGCATACTGGCAGGCAACATTGACGGCAATGTTTCAGACGACGTCCCCTACGTTCCCTTTGAAGGTATCTGCCTGACCGATACCTTCCAAATGTACGAGAAAGGCGACATGCTCAACGAAATGCTGGTGGACAACAGCGCACGCCGCAAACGGCAGAAAGCCTTGGACATCCGTGTCATTATCGGAAATCCGCCCTATTCCGCAGGGCAGGAATCCGCCAACGACAATAATGCCAACATCGAATATCCGCATCTTGACGCACGCATCCGAGAAACCTATGCCGAACACTCCGCCGCCACCAATAAAAACGCTCTTTACGACAGCTACATCCGCGCTATTCGCTGGGCATCCGACCGCATCGGTCAGCAGGGCGTTATCGGCTTCGTAACCAATGCAGGCTGGGTGGAAGCCAATACCGCAGACGGATTGCGCAAATGTTTGGCAGAAGAATTTTCCAGTCTGTATATCTTCCACCTGCGCGGTAACGCCCGCACATCGGGCGAACGCCGCCGCAAAGAAAAAGACAACGTTTTCGGACAAGGCACACGAACCCCGATTGCCATCTCCATCCTCGTCAAAAACCCGCAGTCCGAAAAACGGGGACAGATTTACTTCCACGACATCGGCGACTACCTGACCCGCGAACAAAAGCTGGAAAACATCGCCGAGCTCGGCAGCATCAACGGCATTGCCGAACGGCAGGGTTGGCAGGAAATCGTCCCCGACGAATTTAACGACTGGCTCAACCAGCGCGACCCGAATTTTGATAATTACATCAGCTTGGGGGATAAGAAGGATAAAAATGCGTTGGTGGTATTTGAGAATTATTCGAGAGGTGCAGAAACAGGGCGAGATGCTTGGTGCTACAACTTTTCAGACGACCTTTTGCGTCTGAATATCCAGAGCATGATTGGTTTTTATAACAATGAAGTAACACGTTTTCAAACAGCCTATGAAAGGCTATCTGAAAACCAAAAAATACAGATTGATGATTTTATCAATACGGATGATACCAAAATCAGCTGGACTTCAAGTTTGAAAGCAAATTTAGAACGTGGGATTTTACTAGAATTTGATGAAACAAAAATTGTTGATAGTTTATATCGACCATATTCCAAACAAAGGACATATTTCAATGGAGGATTAACCCATCGTGTCGGGCAGTTACAACATATGTTTCCTGTTAATCTGGCAACTAATCAGATGATGTATTTAAGTGGCAGTGGAAATTCAGGAAAAGATTTTTCGGCTTTAATAACCAATGTGATACCGGACCTGAATATGCAACATTCGGGCGGGCAAGGCTTTCCGAAAGATTTGTATGAATTTTCAGATGGCGTAGAAACAGCCGAACGAACGAACGAACGAACGAACGAACGAACGAACGAACGAACGAACGAACGAACGAACGAACGAACGAAATTATACACCACGAAGTACCGTCCAATATCGCCATCTGCCTCACCACGACTGGCGGCAAGGGCTTCTCTGTGCTTATCACCGACCAAATCCCCGATTTACACCTTATCGGCGACGCACAGTGCTTCCCGATGTTCCTCTACGAAACGGAGGAAGCGTAATGGAAAATCAAGACCTGTTCACTGCTGAAATACCGTCTGAAAAGCAGCCTGCACAGAAAAAGCTCGTCCGCCGCTCCGCCATCACCGACGGTGCGCTTGCCCATTTCCAAGAGCCGTATGCCGAAAAAATCAGCAAAGAAGACATCTTCTATTACATCTACGGCTTGTTGCACAGCGAAGAATACCGCGAACGTTACGCCGACAATTTAAGCAAACAGCTCCCGCGCATCCCACGCATGAAAACCTACGCTGATTTTGCCGCATTTAGCAAAGCGGGGCGTGATTTGGCGGCACTGCACTTGAACTACGAAACCGTACCGATGTATCAAGACGTAAAATTTTCAGGCAGCCTGCAAGGTTTGAAACTTGCCCCGCAGCAAATCATCGGCGGCGCAGACGAAGACTTCCGTGTGGTCAAAATGAAATTTGCCAAAAAAGACGATAAAACCAAAATCGTCTACAACGGCAAAATTACCGTAGAAAACATTCCCGAAGCCGCCTACGATTACATCGTAAACGGCAAATCCGCCGTCGAATGGGTGATGGAACGCCAAGCCGTAACCACCGACAAAAAATCCGGCATCACAAATGATGCCAACGACTGGGCGGCAGATACCATGCACAATCCGCGTTATCCGTTAGAATTGTTGCTTAGAGTGATCAACGTGAGCATAAAAACACAAGAGATAGTGAATAATCTGCCGGCTTTAGACATTCAATGATGATGAAAAAAGACCGCTTCTGAACTGCACCTCTTAAAGTCGGTAAGGTGTCCAACTTTTGGGGTGCAGTTCATTCCAGCGGTCTTTTTTTGCCTGCCGGTTTTGAATCATCCTCCGTATGTATTCCCTTTCAGCCTTTGCGTTTTTTTTTGTTATCGCAATACCGATTTGGTCAATAAATTGAAGGTTGAGAGTAAGAAACACGATTTGATGTGCTGTGTTTAATAAATCAAAGCAAGATTTGTCAAATGTTACGAGTACAGTTGGTGCTAGTAGTGAAGAAGAGGTTCTACTGGATAATTTACTGATTTCCTGTTTGATAGACAATGGTTATAAATTTGAGTAGTTCCGTCTTATCCTACGGTTGCATAATGCGACCGTTTTTTTACAGTATTGACTTGCCATATATATTTTCTGATAAAATGATTTTGTTACAAAATCAAATTAGGCAAAATAAATGGATGAACTTTCGAAGAAGCGCGGCGGACGCAGGGAAGGGGCTGGTCGAAAAAGTAAATCCGGCGAAGCAACGGCAGTAAAGCGTATTCCAATATCTCTGATACCTACCGTTGATGCAATGATTGCTTCTACAGCCATTCCTCAAGGTAGTCTTATACCCATCAATCGGACAACACTGAAAGTCCCTTATACTCTCGAGAAAATCCCCGCCGGATTCCCATCGCCGGCGGAGCCGTATATTGCCGATTATCTTGATTTCAACGAATATCTCATTGCCAACCCATCTGCTACCTTTGCAGCCCGTTCCGGCGGCTATTCCATGCTAGACGCTGGGATTAGCAAAGACGATATTATGATTATTGACCGATCCAAAACGCTGAAACATGGCGATATTGTGATGGCGGGTGTTGGTAATGAGTTCACAATTAAAAGGCTATATAAAATATCAGGACGCAAACCGGAACTTCATTCAGAAAACTCTTCCGGCGAGTACCCTGACTTTATACCTAATGACAGTGATACCTGGACAGTCGTTGGTGTTGTTACCTTTGTTATCAAAGATGTTCGTCAGGGAAGCTAAGATGTTTGCCCTTATTGATGGGAACAGCTTTTACTGTTCTTGTGAAAGAGTTTTCAGACCGGAATTGAAGAATATCCCAGTCGTTGTCCTGTCAAACAACGACGGCTGTGTGGTTGCCCGTTCTGCTGAAGCAAAGGCACTCGGCGTCAAGATGGGCGAACAGTATTTCAAAGTAAGACATTTAGTGGGACAAGGCCGTCTGAAAGCTTATTCGAGCAACTACGAACTCTATGCAGACCTGTCCCGGAGGATGATGGAAACTATCGCCGGGTGTGTGCCGGCAGTTGAAGTCTATTCTATTGATGAATGTTTCGCAGATATGACCGGCATTGAAAATCTTGCTGTACATGGACATCAAATTCGCAGCCGTGTTTTACAATGGGTTGGCATACCAACTTGCGTTGGCATAGCGCCGACTAAGACACTGGCCAAGTTTTGTAACCATCTCGCCAAACGTTATCCTGATTACTTTGGTGGAGTGGTGGTTTGGGATAATTGGAATGAAACTATCCGTCTTCGTGCCTTGCGCAGCCAAAGAGTAGATGAAATTTGGGGGATAGGTAGACGGACTGCCGATAAACTATCTGAACAAGGGATACGAACAGCATTAGACTTCGTAGAAGCGGATACAGCCACCATACGCCGACGGTATGGTGTAATAGTGGAGCGGACGCAAAGAGAGATGCAGGGTATTGTTTGTGACGGATTACATCCCAATGCACAACCGAGACAAAACCTTGTTCGTAGTCGAAGTTTTGGAAAGCGTATCGGAACATTAGAGGCATTGCAGGCGGCTGTTACGCATCATGTCAGTTCAGGGGCTGAAGCATTGCGTAAGGATGGTTTAACTGCTTCCGCCGTTTCTGTATTCTTACATACAGATTTTTTTCGTGAGGATTCGCCACAATACCACAACAGCCTAGCCCAGAATTTGATTGTATCAACCGCTGATACAGTGCATTTGAACCGAATAGCACAACGACTGCTGGCAAATATTTATCGCAGTGGATACCTCTATAAAAAATGCGGAATTGAATTATATGATTTGAAACCAGCTATTCAAATGCAGGCAGACTTATGGGAACCGACAAAAGCCAATCCTGCCATGGAGGCATGGGATAAAATCAACCGTCAGCACGGTAGAGGCCATATGAAATTGGCCTCAGAATTACTGGCCGATGACTGGAAAATGAACAGAGATAGATTAAGCTTGTGCTATACCACACGGTTCGCGGATTTGCTCGTAGTCTAAGGATATGATTTCCCCAAAACATCCACAAAATATGTGGATAATATTCCATAGAAAAAAGTCATCTGAAGTTCAGACGACCTTTTTTAACTCATCAATACAGCCTTCCTGCTTCGGTATGATTATTCTGTTTTAATAAACCAAAATCTTTTTGACCTATTTCATCTTCATTCTTATTAGGGAATAGAGGAGAACTTAGGTAGTTTTTAGCCAAACTAATGATGTGATTTACTTGTCGAATGTTGGTAGTCATAAACCCAATAGGGAATGTTACAGGATAAGAAGATAGTTTTGCGTGATAACAAACCACAGCAAATATATCTTCTAGAAATAGAATTTCAGTATTTCCATCTAAGAAGCCTTCACAGAATCCATAAAGTACTTTATCTGATGTATCTTTAAAATGATTTAGCCATTCTTGTTTTTCATGACGATTTCGTTTAGAAGGCAAAGGTAGGTACAGACGGAAATCATAGCCATTTTGTTGTTCATTTATTAAATTTTGAATTTTTTCATGAACTTTCTGTTGCTTTCCCCAGTAAATATCACTTGGCGCAAACCAATAAATTTTTTTAGATTGTTTTTTATCCAGTTTATTCAAAACTTGATTTATTTCTTTGAATAGATTTTCTTGATGATAAATTTGCCCTAAAAAATACAAACCATTTTGTTGCTCATACTCCTGATAAACCTTTAGAAATTCAGTAAAATCCAATTTTCCGCCAAACAGCACTTTCAAAGTATCGTCATCACCAATTTCTTCCATACTGTTACGCAGTTCACGCAAATTATCATGATGACCAAATCGCTCTAGTTGTGCAGTAATGGCTTGCTGAATATTTTCTTGATGAGTAATTGTCGGTACATCATTACGTTCTTTAGCTTCACCTGTTTCAGGCAATAACTCAAATTGTTGTGTGAAACGGAAATAATCAGGTGCACCTTTGGGTTCAATAGCATCAATTTTATACAAAGAAATATCTTTCTCATCTAAATTGATGATATCGTCTTCCATTAGCTGCCGAAAGCGATTTTGAAATGTTTTTCGTGCAATTTCGCTACTTTCTGATAATACCTTCGGTTCGATGACTAACTCAATGGCTTGCTGGCGATTTTTATCATAATTATCTTTTTTCAAAAAATTGTTATTTAATAATTCCATACGATATTCACCACCACATTCTTTTAAAGTAGGTATGTGAGGAGAGTCTTGGCTGTCTTGAAACAGTCTCTGCCCTTCTGCCGATAATGCAATCAAGCCATTATCCTGCCAAACAATCCATTTATGTTGTTCCAAATCAGCAACGGCAACTTCTGTTTCGTGTTGGTTAAATCCGAAATATTGAGCAATTTGTGCAGGTTTACATGGTGTTACTTTTAATAAGCGAAGCAAATACTCGCGCACAAATGCCACGCCTTTATCACTCATATAGGAAAAGACAATGAGAAAACGCGGAGCCTTAACCACAAAATCAATTTGATTGTAAGTTATGTTTTGTTTACTCATTTTTTCGCTCCGTTTTTCAATATCTTAATTGCATAATCTTGCGGATTATTTTGCTTTTGTATAAAACGTAAAACTTTTGCCAATGGCGTTTTGCTGTTTTTCGGCTGCTCCCAAACGGTTTTTGCTCCAACGATAATAAGTTTATCCATAGCTCGAGATAGAGCTACGTTAATACGGTTTGGCAAATGTAAAAAGCCTGTGCTGTATGTTTTGTCATAGCGTGTCAGCGACAAGATAATCACGCGGTTTTCTTTACCTTGATAACTATCTACACTATCAATTTTAACTAAGCGGCGGAATTCGTCATTCCAACTGCGCTCATTGAATTTTTTACGAATCAGTTTCTTCTGTTCGCCGTACATGCAAATTACACCAATGGCTTGTTCATTTTTCTCTAAGCATTTTTGTACAGGTTCACTATTCATAAACGTTTCATCGTTTGCCAAGTCTTGTAATATCCCAATAATTACATCGGCTTCAGCACGGTTGGATAAACTACCACTTTTGCCTTGTTCATGATACGCATTTGGTAATGAAGTTGTATCTAACCATGTTACGCAGGATTTTATCTTTTCAGGTAGCTTGGAATAAATATTAGGCACATCATTGTTAGTTTTACCGTTTTCCAAAACATTTTCATAAAAACATGCTGATACTAAACTGCCAATCGCAGGAGCCATGCGGTATTGTGTTTTGAGTGTGGCGCAAGTTTGCTTTCCATATTCGGATAGGAAAACGCGTTCAAAATCACTACCTAATGCTTGGTCTAATTCCTCACCGCGCTTGGAAATCCCTAATCGGCGGGCAAGTGCGTTTTTATGTTCTTCTGAATACAAAGGCGGTAGTTGTTTATGGTCACCTACAAGCAAAATACGCGTACCAGACTGCATGGCAATCGCCAATTCACTGGAAATAGAACGTGCGGCTTCGTCCACAATCACCCAGTCATAAAGATTGTCTGCAATACCGATATGGCGTTGTCCGATACCTACGCAAGTACCAATCACAAGCTGACGGGAACGAGCCAAAAATTCATCATAATTGGTGCGTTCGTTGGATAGGGCTTCCAGCATATCCTGAGTTAAACCAATCAATTTACCTGCTTGGATATTTTCAATCGGCTGAATATTATGTTTGTGATCCAATTCACTGATAAATTTCGGTAGAATCTCATCAATTTCAACCAATTCACGAAGCCCCATTGCTTGAGCTTGTTCTTTAATGCTTTTTTCTAATTTTTTGTGTAAGCGTTTTTCATCTTCATCAACGGTTTGATCTTTTGATGATTTAACAATTTTTTGATAACGACGAATTTGCACGCCAATATCAAACGCTAATTCGGTACGTTTGCGCAAATAGTCTTCAGGCAGCCCCATGCTACGTCCAAGCTGGCAAATATTGCTAATCTTGTTCACATTTAACTGTGCCCGTTTTTGTCCGACTAAATTGGGTGAAAACACATCTTCTAATATTTCGGAATCGGCAATTTCACGATTACTGAAGCGCACCAGTTGCAAATCTGTTCCCAAACGCTGACAGTGTTTACGGATACGTTCGGCAGCAGTATTGACTGCTTCATGTGATTGGCTGACCAGTAGAATATTTCGAACCTTTTGCACATCAAATAAATAATGTACAAATGCAGCAATAAATTCTGTTTTCCCTGTTCCCGGCGGACCTTGTAATAAGGATAATGGTCCATTGGCAATCAAACGTTGAAAGGCAATACGTTGTGCTTCATTCAGACTTACATTTTTTTCAGGCTGGTCATAGCGTTTAAATTCTTCATTGCTGATATGAATATCATATTTTTCAGACGGTAAGACGCAATGTTCATCAAAATAATCAGTCAAGTTTTTAATCGTACTTTCACCGTCTAAAATACGTTGTAATGCGTTTTTACGGCGAGTGTAAGACGCTTTGTTCTGTTTACTTTGCAAATAAATTGGCGTATCTGCTTGAATATTACTTGCTGAATTACGTAAACTTTTGGGCTTAAGGTGTAATTCATTCAACTGGCTTTGCACAATATCTACTTCGCCATATTTAAAGGTTTTTTCTCCATCTTCACTTTTTCCAATAGCCTCAACAACTTCATCCCGTTTGAATTGATCTAGTGGACTGATTTCACCGTCATAGGGAATATAACAGACACCATTTTCTTTTTTTTGCAATGCTTCGCTGGCAGAAATAGAAGGTAAAGCTTCGGTTTCAGTATCTAAAATTGCCTGCCAAAGTTTTTGAATACTAGGACGTTGTTCGATAACTGTTTCTTCTGCAATAATATCAAAAGGTTCGGCTTCAAAGTTCTCGTTATTTTCAGCTTGTTCTTTTTCAGGCTGTTTGAAAAAGTGCTCTTGGACAAATTGAATAATAGAGTTCTTAAACTCTGTACTATCCGAAATGAAATCATTAAGTTTATCTAAGTTACTATAATTGCTATGTGTGATTTTCAAACCTATTCGCAAGCTACATTTGCTATCATCACGATCATTTCGGGTAATATGATTACGTTCAAATGGAGATAATCCATGCCGGAATCGTTGTTCAGCAATAGCATAAAAAGCAGTAAACTTCCCACCTAAACCAATAAATGTAATGTCTATTTCTTCATTCGGATATTTTTGACTTTCTTTAAATTGAACAAATAATTCACCATTTTCAGGGTAAATTTCAATAGGTAAAAACGACTCACGCCCGCCCACTGTGATATCAATCATTGGTGTAGCCGGTTTGGGATTGAGTGCCTCTTTAAAACGTGCCAATGAAATAAACGCAGTTTGGGTGTCTGAATATTCTTGCTGCACGGCTTTGGAAATATAAGCAAAACTTTCAGACGGCCTATTCCATTCAACACCCAATAATTCGCACGCCATTTTCATCACGGCAAAATTATCGCGTTGTTTCTCTGTTGGATAGTCAAATTCCGGCGAATATCCGGTATTGAAATGACTTTTCCCGTTTGGAGAGAAATCCAATATATCTAGAATATGTAGCTGAGCAGAGTCATCATCGGTCGTTACTAATACATTGTCAGGTTTCAAATCACCATGTGTGAAACCTAGACTGTGTAAATGTTCAATGCTTTGAATAAATTGATGGATAAGAGTCTGTTTTTGTTTATCCGATAAATCAAGTTTGCAAATATCTTGCCAAGTATGCCCGTCAATAAAATCACTTACTGCAAAAAGGCAGCCTGATTTTTTGGCAATACCGAATTCTCGGATTTTCGGTAAATAATCAGGCGACAGATTTGCCAGTTTTGCCATATTTTCCAACCAATTCAAAACCACTCTGGCTTTTGAATTATCGGTTTGCGGGTCTGTATTCAGCCATGCTTTAACCAACAAACCATTGGAACAGTAAACTTCTTTTTCACTGGTTTCTAAAATAAAATCATTATCTTCACGATAGGCGCGGGAATAGTTGATGTCATGTGTGAACGGCTCTAATTTTGTAAAATCAAAAGAAAAATCTACCGCTTGCTCAGGTTTGGTTTGATTAAATTTATCTAAAAAATCCACCGCACTTTTAAAAGGTTTATCAGACAATGCCTCACGCAAAATTTTGGCATACCATGTGGTTTCATCCGCTAATTTATTTTTCATTTCATCAAGACTAACCGGTGAAATGCGTTTTGCCTGAATGATATGCCATCCCAAAACAGCCAAAGAACGTACATCATATTGGTATGATGTGAGTTTGATGCCGTCTGAAAGTGGAAAGTGAGATTTTGCCAAATCGCCGGAGACTTCCAAAATCTCACGAATGTCGCCAACCGTTTCTTCAGATGAAAAATAAGCGGTAGCAAACCCTGATAGCGTAATTTTGTCATCTGCCGAGAGCCAAATGCTGTGATTACCCAAATCACGATGAGCAATACCGATTTTGTGTAACTGGGCAAATTTATCCAACAATAATTGCACCAATCCCAAACGGCGTTCTGTGCTTAGATTTTCGCCAATGTATCCGCCGACAAATTGGTCAAAACGTTTTTGCTGTGGGAATAACTCAAATAAATCAATATGTTCCGCAGTGATTTCGCCTTTTTGCGGGGTAGATTTGTAATTCAAGCAAGCGTGATACAAGTCTTTATTTTGTAATTTAATATGGTTCAATACATCGTATTCACGGCTGACTAGGCGATAACGCCCGTCAGGTGTTTGAGCTTCGGGACAGTTGATTTTAGTGAAATCCCAACGGCGCAATAAGGCTTGATCTTGGTGCTTTTTGTTTTCGGTTTGAGCTAGATATTCTTGATAAATGTCTTTAGGGTGGGAGAAAATAGCGTTGTCTTCTGCGTAATATCCACCAATACTGATACTTTTAGTTTCGTTTTTATTGGTACAAAAAATTTCATCAAAAATAGAAAAATTCTTATTTAAAGTACAATTATCAGGATATTTGGTGTATGTACCAAATTGCGCGGTGAATTTTTGATTATCAGCCAACTTTAAAAAATCCTCTAAGCTAATAACATTCATTTTTTCCTTGTCAGATAATCTACTAAAATCCGAATTTCCTGTCATAACAACCAAAAATTCAATTTTTGGAATAGGGAATCTTTCCGTAGAATTGGCAAACTGTCCACGAAATTGTTCTAATTTATTTTTTAACAGGAACATCTTTTTTCGGGTAATTTCAACGGGTGAATGCCCCATATCTTTTTTCCCTTTATACCAACGTAGTCCATTATTGGTAATAGGTTCACCATTCCAATGTTTCAACTCAATAATCAACACATTGCAATGGGTAACAATAACCAAATCAAATTCACCTTCTTTACGTTCTTTTATATCCACGAAGCGAAAGCCCGAGTATCCTTTCCAAGGGAAAATGGATTTCAAGGATTTTAATGCGTCAAATCCCTGTCCTTTTACTTTCTTGTTATCTTCAGAAGCTTGAAAAGCCTGTTTGATTTTTTCAATGGCCTCAACCTCATGTTGAGTTAAACCGCCGCCCCAATCTTGTACTTCCATCATATTGACCTTTTTTTAGGTAAGTAATCAAATTAAAACAACAATCTGTCATTCTACCGAATTTTTTATACTTTAACGGCATTCAAGTTGAAAATTGGATCTCATTACGATATACCCTGAATGTGCTTACTACACTAAGTAACAAATGGTATGAGGGTTCTCAATTATGGTCAATCTACAATCATGGTAAAAACGGCTGCCTAAGCAGCCGTTGGTTTTAAATCAATCATCTTGATCGAGTAGTTTTTTCAGTTTTGACAAAGGTTCAGTAACAGGAAACGTGTATCCAATAAATTCATTGAATTGTCCTATTAAATCCATCTCGTAGAGAGTGCCTGTCCAATCATTGAAAAACTCCAAGTAAAAAGTCAAAAACGACGAATAGGGCGTTAAAACCAATCTTTCATATCTCAACTTGCCTTCGAATCCTTCAGAACCCACATAACAACGTATTGCAAGATGATGAAGCTTGTTAGGGTTTTCAGCAAGAATCCTGACGGCGTTTTCTGTGTAGCTTGCATAGTATCACTAATTCGCATAATACACATTATGTTAAATTTTATATTTTACTGAAGCCTGTAATACCCGAGCAAATCCGGTTGAACGGTACACTCCAGTAACGCCAAAACATTCTCTCAATTCCCCTCCACCCACCGCATCAACAGTGGGCTTTTTATACCTTATCCGAAATGCCTAGCCTAAGCAGGCAGATTTCATCGCCATCCTGTCCGTATGTCAATAGCATATCAGGTCTTATATGGCATTCCCGATAGCCGTAATAGTTGCCGGTAAGGCTATGGTCTTTGTACTTCTCAGGTATCGGCTCGCCGTTTATCAGGCAGCCTGCAACGGTTATCCAGTCGTTGCCTAGCAAAATTTGCCACTGCTTTTTTGCATCTCTTTTGAACTGGTTGGCTGGAACAAGCTCATTCTTCAAACTCCTAAATGCAATGCACAGAGCTGACGAAACTGGAATTGCAGTGCAGCAGGAAAAACCAGATTTTAAAACCGAGCTTGCCGACATACAAATAAGCAGCCTGCCCGACAGTATGCTGTACCGACTGGAAAACCTGCGTATTGCCCAAGAGTATTACCAAGCCAGACTGGAGCATTTTCGGCGGGAAGAAAAATGAGCCGGGTACGCGACAAAATCCGCGAGTACGCCGAGAAAAACGGGATGTCCGAACAGGATGTCATCGCCGGCATCAACAAAGATACTGACATGAATCTGTCCGAAATCTCACAGGTTTTCAACGAAGCCTATGAAAACTCGCCTGCGGCCAAAACAGCCAAAGAAAAAATGGATCATGCCCTGAACGATTGGAAAGACAGCTATTTGTCTCTGACGGAAGATTTCGGCTATGGCGATACCGATAACAGAGACTACCGCCGTGCATTCGGACAATATGAAAACAGCTGTGAGGATATGGAAGAAGCGACTGCCTCGGTGACGAAGACCCTAGGAGAAGATGCAAACCATTTCGAACAGCTTCCTCCGAGACGGTCGAAGTATCAGACTCACTCCCCTTCCCTTGGTTGACATCCTCCCCCGCCTTTAGGCGGGGGATTCCTACTGCGGTCGGCGGTGTTCTGCCAACCCGCTTTGGCGGGTTCGTGCTGCTGACAACCTTACCGCATTGTTCACTTCACACGCGCTGCGGACATGTCCTGCCCTGATTTGACTGCTTATTGCGCCGCCAAGATTTCCTGACCGCATCGTAATATATTTATCGCCCCAACCACATCCGCATTTTCTGTATAGCCGCATCCTACGCATTCAAAATCAGCCTGCGTTTGGCGGTTTTCCTTTGCGGTATAACCGCAACAAGGACAGGTTCTACTTGTATTTTGCGGCGGAACAGCCACTAAAAAACCGCCTAGCCATTGCGTTTTATAGTCCAACTGCCGTTTGAACTTGAACCAAGATTGGTCTAGTATCGACCGGTTCAAACCTGATTTCTGTTTCACATTCTTGCCGTGTTCTTCCGCTGTGCCT
>NZ_JAGTUI010000033.1:0-24019 GCF_018224585.1 Neisseria sp. Marseille-Q1983 | reverse complement strand
CTTCTTCAAACGATTTCGGTGCGTTTTTCTTCATCGTGTTTCCTTTTCGGTTGAAACCCCGCCACTTGGACATCTGTCCTTCGGGGCGGTAGAATCAGACTTTATTTGGGAGGGGTGTAAGCCCTTCCAAATCAGGACGGCACATAGGGCGGTGCTTTATGTGTCGTCCTGTGTGTTGAAACGGATGTTCCAGTAAAAAGCGGATTGTAGCATTTTTGTAAAACGGATGCCGTCTGAAACCCGAATCCGGCTTCAGACGGCATTGTTTTGTCCTGCAAACGGCAAGGCGTTACCCGAGCAGTTCGTCGGTGATGCCCTGCAAAAAGGCGAGGCGTTCGGGGCTTGCCGCCCCGGTTTCGGCGGCGGCTTTGAAGGCGCAGCCGGGTTCGGCGCGGTGGGTGCAGTTGTGGAAGCGGCATTGTCCGACAAGGTGGCGGAAATCGGGGAAATAGCGCGGCAAATCGGCGGCTTGGAGGTGGTGTAAACCAAATTCTTGCAAACCCGGGGAGTCGATGAGTTGGGTTTCGCCGTTCAAATCATAAAGCCGGGCGTGGGTGGTGGTGTGTTTTCCCGAGTCGAGTGCGGCGGAAATGTCGCCGGTGCGGGCGGTTTGGCTGCCCAAAAGGGCGTTGGTCAGGGTGGATTTGCCCATACCGCTCTGCCCGAGCAGGATGTTGCTGTGCCCTTGCAGGGCGGGGCGCAGGCTGTCGGCGTTTTCCAGTGCGCGGGTTTCGATGACGGGATAACCCAGCGTTTCGTAGAATTTGAGTTTTTCGCGCCAAAGGGCGGTTTCGGGCAGGTCGGCTTTGTTCAGGACGATGACGGCGCGGATGCCGGCGGCTTCGGCGGCAAGCAGGGCGCGTTGCAGCAGCCGCACGCTCGGACTCGGGACGGCGGCAGTTACGATGAGGAGTTGGGTAACGTTGGCGGCGATGAGTTTGGTTTTCCATGCGTCTTGGCGGTAGAGCAGGCTTTGGCGCGGTAAAAAATCTTCAATCACAACTTGTTCGGCGTTGACGGGACTGATGCGGACGCGGTCGCCGCAGGCGAAATCGACGCGTTTTTTGCGCGTGCTGGCTTCGTAGGTTTTGCCGTCGGGTGTGCGCACGATGTAGCGGCGGCCGTAGCTGGTGATGATTTGGGCGGTATCGGTCATGGTTTTGACGGGTAGGAGAACGGGAATGCCGTCTGAAAACGGCGGTTTCCAGACAATAAGGTTTCAGTCATGCTGCCACTCGACATGCTCACTCAAGAAGCCGCCGCTTTGGTGTGCCCAAAGTTTGGCATACAGGCCTTGTTTCTCGAGCAACTCGGTGTGGCTGCCTTCTTCGATGATGCGGCCTTTGTCCAAGACGATGAGGCGGTCCATTGCGGCGATGGTTGAGAGGCGGTGGGCGATGGCGATGACGGTCTTGCCGTCCATCATTTTGTCAAGGCTTTCTTGGATGGCGGCTTCGACTTCGGAGTCGAGCGCGCTGGTGGCTTCATCGAGCAACAGAATCGGCGCATCTTTGAGCATGACGCGGGCGATAGCGATGCGCTGGCGTTGACCGCCGGAGAGTTTCACGCCGCGTTCGCCGACGTGCGCGTCATAGCCGCGCCGTCCTTTGGCGTCGGAAAGGTTAGGGATGAAATCAGCGGCTTCGGCGCGTTCGGCGGCGGAGATCATTTCGGCATCAGTTGCATCGGGGCGGCCGTAAACGATGTTGTCGCGCACGGAACGGTGCAGCAGCGAGGTGTCTTGCGTGACCAAACCGATTTGGGCGCGCAGGCTTTCTTGGGTTACGCTGTCCACGGTTTGGCCGTCGATCAAAATCGTGCCGCTTTGCGGTTCGTAGAAGCGCAAAAGCAGGTTGACGATGGTGGATTTGCCCGCGCCGCTGCGTCCGATCAAGCCGACTTTTTCGCCCGGGCGGATGGTGAGGTTGAAGCCGTTGAGCAGCGGTTTGCCTGCTTCGTAGCAAAAATCGACGTGTTCGAACTTGATTTCTCCTTGCGACACTTTCAACGGCAGGGCGTTCGGCTTGTCAAGGATGGTGTGCGGTTTGGACAGGGTTGCCATGCCGTCGCCGACGGTGCCGATGTTTTCAAACAGACGCGCGGATTCCCACATAATGTATTGCGACAGCCCGTTGACGCGCAACGCCATCGCGGTGGCGGTGGCAACCGCGCCGACGCCGACTTGGCCGTGATACCAAAGCCAGATGCCCAGTGCGGTCGTACCGGCGGTCAGCGAGCTGTTGACGATGAAGCTGCAGGTGTGCAGCAGCGTCGCCAAACGCATTTGGGCGTGTACCGTAACCATAAATTCTTCCATCGACTGCTTGGCGTAGGCCGCTTCGCGCGCGCCGTGGGAGAAAAGTTTGACGGTGGTGATGTTGGAATAGGCGTCGGTAATGCGGCCGGTCATCAGCGAACGCGCATCCGCCTGACGCGCGGCGGTTTTGCCGAGCTTGGGAATCAGGAAGCGCATCACCAAGGCAAAGCCGATAATCCAGCCGATAAAGGGCAGCAGCAGCCAGCCGTCGAGCGCGACCAGAATCACGCCGGAGGTGATGAAATACACCAGCACATAAACGACCATGTCGGCAACCGTCATCACCACGTCGCGCAACGCCAGCGCGGTTTGCATGACTTTGGCGGACACACGGCCGGCAAATTCGTCCTGATAGAAACCGAGGCTTTGCCCCAGCATCAGACGGTGGAAATTCCAGCGCAGGCGCATGGGGAACACGCCTTGCAGGGTTTGCAGGCGCACGTTGGACGCGAGGAAGGTCCAGAGGGCGAAAAACACCATCATCGCCGCCATCGCCGTCAACGCCCAGCCTTTTTCGGCAAACAGGGTCGCGGGCGTGTATTTGCCGAGCCAGTCCACGACTTTGCCCATAAATTGAAACAGCAGGGCTTCCATGATGCCGATGCCTGCGGTAAATGCCGCCAAAACGGCAATCCATTTGCGCAAGCCCCTGATGTTGCTCCAGATAAACTGCCACAGCCCTTTTTCAGGCGTTTTCGGGGCGGCTTCTGGATAGGGGTCGATTCGGGATTCGAACCAAGAAAATATTTTGTTCAACATTGTTTTCGATTTCGGTAAAACAGTTTCAGACGGCATCAAACACAATGCCGTCTGAAAGGAAGGACAATAACGCCATTTTACGGGAAAAGCCGTCGGGAAGACAGCGCGGGGCGGAAACGCAGGGTTTCGGCAGGGCAAACGCCGCGCCGCCTTCAGACGGCATTATTTCAGCAGGTTTTTTAAGGCAAGGCGCACGCCTTCGCCCACGTCCGTCCCCTTCGGAACGCCTTTGACCGCCGCTTTTGCTTCGCGTTCGCTGTAACCCAGCGCAAGCAGCGTGCTGACGATGTCGTCCGTTTCGTCGGCGGCGGGTGCGGCGGCAAACAGCCCGTCCGTTACCGTATGCGCGACCAGCTTGCCGCGCAGTTCCAAAACCATACGTTCGGCGGTTTTTTTACCGATTCCCGGGGCGGAGGAGAGGCGTTTGACATCTTCTTCTGCAACCGCCCGCGCCAACTCGTCTGCCGTCATTGCCGACAAAATGCCCAAAGCCGTTTTCGCGCCGATGCCGCCGACCTTGATCAGTTGGCGGAAGGTCTTGCGTTCTTCCGCAGTGGCAAAACCAAATAAAAGATGTGCGTCTTCCCGAATGATAAGCTGGGTAAACAGTTGTACGCTTTCTCCCACGGGCGGCAGGTTGCAGAAGGTCTGCATCGATACGTCGGCTTCGTAGCCGACACCGTTGACATCGATGACGATTTGAGGAGGGGTTTTCTCAACCAGTTTGCCGGTCAGCCTGCTGATCATAATGTGCCGAATCCTGAAGTGTCGGGTGCAAAATGCCGTCTGAAACCGGTTCGGGCTTCAGACGGCACGGATTGTATCAAATTCAGTCGTCGCGGCGGGAGGAAATCACGCGGCCGGTACGGGCATCGACAACGACTTTGTATTCCTGTCCGTTTTTGACGATTTCGACATCATAGTGCGGACGGCCGTCGTCGTGTTCGAGTTCGATGTCGGTAACACGTCCGCTGACGCGTGCCAACGCTGCTTTTTCGGCTTGGGCGCGGCTGATGATTTTGTCTTGTTTGCTGTGTTGGTGTGCGGCGTGTCCGCGGTCGTCATCGCCGTGTCCGTCGTGGTGGGCGAGTGCGGGGGCGGAAATGCCCAGCAGTGCGGTTGCGGCGGCGGTCAAGAGAAGGCGTTTGATGTTCATATTTTACTCTTGTAAATCGGGGGTTGGAAAATGCGGATATTAATAAGGTATCAAATGACCGTCAACCGGCGGTCAATACCGTCTGAATCATACCGCGTGCCTGAGCTTCGGCCTCGGCGGCGCGTTCCTGCGAGGCAAACGGGCCCATTTTGACGACGTATTCGTAACGGCGTTTTTCAATGGCGAGGTTCGGGCTTGATGTCGAAGCGGCGAAGTTTTGGGCGGCTTGGTTCAGATAGGTTTGTGCTTCGTGTTCCGTACCGAAGGATTTTAAGTCGATAAAGATGTCTTTGCCGGCGGACGGTGCGGATTGGCCCGGGACGATTTGTTCGATTTTGACGTGCGCCGTCCCTTGGCTGACAAAGCCCAATTTTTGTGCGGCGGCTTTGGATACGTCGATGATGCGGTTGCCGTGGAAGGGGCCGCGGTCGTTAACGCGGACGATGACGCTTTTGCCGTTTTTGGTGTTGGTTACGCGCACATAGCTGGGGATAGGCAGGGTTTTGTGGGCGGCGGTAAAGGCGTTCATATCGTAGCGGTCCCCGCCGGAAGTTTTGCGCCCGTGAAACCTGCCGCCGTACCACGAGGCGTTGCCGGTTTGCGTGAATTCGGCAACTTGGTTTATCGGCGTGTAGCGTTTGCCAGCGACTTTGTAGCTGCGGTTGGCGGAGGCGTGCAGTTTTTCTGCCCTGACCACTGCGTCGGCGGATGCCGTCTGAAGGGAATGTGTGCCGAATGCGGCGGTGAGAAGGAAAAGGGTTTTTCGGGTTAAAGTCAAAACGTGTTCCGTTCTTGAGTTGAAGACGAATGGGCATCGTGTCCGGACGGGTTTTCAGACGGCATGAACTTGCGTTCAAACGCCGCCTGCGTAACCGTGTTGCCGCCACGCTTCAAAGAGAATCACGGCGACGGTGTTGGAAAGGTTCATACTCCGGCTGCCGGGCTGCATCGGCAGGCGGATTTTTTGCGCGGCGGGCAGGCTGTCGAGGATGTCGGCAGGCAGCCCGCGCGTTTCCGGCCCGAACAGTAAAACGTCGCCTTTTTGAAACGCGGTTTCATCGGGGCGCGCCGTGCCTTTGGTGGTCAGGGCGAAAATGCGCCTGCCTGCGAGTGCCTTGAGGCAGTCGTCGAAGTTTTCGTGCACCGTCAGGCTGGCGAACTCGTGGTAGTCGAGTCCGGCGCGTTTCATTTTGGCGGAATCCAATGGGAAACCGAGCGGTTTGACAAGGTGCAAATCCGCACCGGTATTGGCGCACAGGCGGATGATGTTGCCTGTATTCGGGGGGATTTCCGGTTGGTATAAAACAATGGTAAACATAAATATCAATCACTTATAGGCGCGTAACCTTGCCACAAGGCGGCATAGGTGTCAAAAAATTTAGTTATTTTTTCATTGGCGTGCGTGCCAGCGTCCAGCAGCAGACGCGGCGCGCGCCCGATTTTTTCAGCATCTTCGCCAGTTCGTTCAGTGTCGCGCCGGTGGTAAAGACATCGTCGATTAACAAAATATTACAGCCTTTCGGCAGCGGTTCGCGGATTTCAAAGGCGTTTTTGATGTTTTTCAGGCGTTCGCTGCCTTTGAGCGTGCTTTGCGGCGGCCGGTGGCGGCGGAAAACGGTATGCCGGGGCAGCGTGCGCCAACCGTAGCGTTGAGCCAGCAGCCCGGCGATGCTTTCGCTTTGGTTGAAGCCGCGTTGCAGCAGCCGCTCCCTGCTTAGCGGAACGGGCAGGACGAAATCGAAGCATTCGTCTGCAAGCCGGTCGGGCGGATTCTGCATCATCAGGTCTGCCAACGGGCGCGCCATACTCAAATCTGCCAAGTGTTTCAGCGCGCGTATCATATTGCTGACAGGCGGTTCGTAATACAGCGAAGCCCACATCCGGTCGAATGCGGGCGGTTTTTTCTGGCACGCGCCGCACACCGATCCGCCTTGGATGTGTCTGAAACACAGGGGGCAGCTGTTTGCCGCGTCGGTGCGGTATGCTGCCAAATCGTCGCGGCAGCCGGCGCAGATGCCGTCTGAAACGCCGGACGAACCGTGGCATAATACGCAACGCCTGATAGTGGGCGCGTCTGCGATGCGCCGCCAACAAGAGAGAAAATCCATGCCTGATGCCGTCAAAAAAGTTTACCTGATACACGGTTGGGGGGCGAACCGCCACGTGTTCGCCGACCTGATGCCGCGCCTGCCCACAACGTGGTCGGTGTCCGCCGTCGATTTGCCCGGACACGGGGATGCGCCGTTTGTCCGATCTTTCGACATTGCGGCGGCGGCAGACGGCATTGCCGCCCAAATTGACGCGCCCGCCGACATTCTCGGCTGGTCGCTCGGCGGATTGGTCGCGCTGTATCTGGCGGCGCGCCATCCTGACAAAGTCCGTTCGCTCTGCCTGACGGCGAGTTTCGCCCGGCTGACGGCCGCCGAAGACTATCCCGAAGGGCTTGCCGCGCCTGCATTGGGCAAAATGGTCGGCGCGTTCCGAACGGATTATGCCAAACATATCAAACAGTTTCTACAATTGCAGCTTCTGCACGCGCCTGATGCCGCCGAAATCATAGGCAGAATCCTGCCCGATTTGGCGCGCTGCGGCACGCCCTCCGCCTTGCAGGAAGCTTTAGACGCGGCGGAAAGGGCGGATGCGCGGCATTTGTTGGACAAGATAGATGTTCCGGTACTGCTGGTGTTCGGCGGCAAAGACGCGATTACGCCGCCGCGCATGGGTGAATATCTGCACCGCCGTTTGAAGGGCAGCAGGTTGGTTGTGATGGAAAAGGCGGCGCATGCGCCGTTTTTGAGCCATGCGGAAGCGTTTGCCGCGCTGTATCGCGACTTTGTTGAAGGGGTTTGAGATGAACCATCAGGACGCACGCTGGCAGGTTCACCGCCATCTTGCCGAACATGCCGACCAACGGCTGACACTCGTCCGCAACGCGCCTAAGTATATCCTGCTTGCCGGGGCGGATGCGGACATCAGCCGCAGCCTGCTGGCGAAACGCTATCCGCAGGCGGTATTTGAAGAATACGATTCCCGTGCGGATTTTTTGGCGGCTGCCGCCGCCGCCCGCAAAGGCGGTTTTTGGCAAAGGTTTACGGGTAAGGGCGTGGTGCAGCACTGCCAATCCCCGACCGCGCCGCTGCCCGAAGCGTGTGCCGATATGTTGTGGTCGAATCTCGGACTGTTGGCGGCGGAAAGCATCGTCCCCGTGCTGCACAACTGGGCGCGCGCGCTGAAGACGGACGGGCTGCTGTTTTTCACTTGCTTCGGGCGAGATACCTTGGCGGAACTGAAATGCCGTCTGAAAGAAAACGGCATTGAAAGCCGCAGCGTGATGTTTCCCGATATGCACGACTTGGGCGATATGCTTGCCGAAAACGGCTTTTACGACCCCGTTACCGATACGGCGAGGCTGGTGTTGGATTACAAAAAGGCGGAAACGTTTTGGGCGGATATGGACACGCTGGGCGTTTGGCGGGCGATGTCGTGGAACGATGAAAACGCCGCGCGTTCGTGTGTCGGGACAATATTTGAACGGGAAGGCGGTTTGAGTATTACGCTGGAAACAGTGTACGGACACGCCGTGAAAAAACTGATGCTGCCGCAGGGGGAGAACGTGGTACAGTTTTTTCCGAAGAGATGATGTGCGGATGCCGTCTGAAGCCGTTTCCAAGTTTCAGACGGCATTTGTCTGTGAAAACCGACAGAAATAAAGGAAATGCCGATGTATGCCGATGCCGGAGACGTATATTGCGTCTATAACATCAGACTGAAGCAGTACACTGCCTGCCAGGTTACCCGAGTTGAAGAACACGGTGACAAAAAAACACATGCGACCCTGCTGGCTTTGGACTGGCAGGGCAACAAACCACTTGGGGCGGCGGAGCTGGCGGATTTGAAACCGCTTTACAAAGACTTTATGTATTGGGAACGCGGTCTGCACATGTATAAGGCAAGTGCTGTCGTGCCGACGGGATATGTACGGGTTGGGAATACCGCGCCGCTGGTCGGCGAAGACACGCAGCGGTATGCCTCTTTTTGGGGCGACGGCTACGACGTGTACCGTCAGTTGAGATGGCGGCAGATACCCGAAAAACAGAGAAAGGCATTCAAAAAAGCCGCCAAAAGCAAAAAGACCGTGATGTTTGCCGGACGGGAATACGGCATATCCACACAGAATTTGAGCGATGTTTGGGACGATTTTGAAGACGCGATGGAACTGAAGGCGTTTCCCTGCCTGTCTTCGCTGTTTCTGACCAAATGGCATAAAAATCTATATGAATATCTGGAGGAGTATCCGTTTATCACCCGATTGTGTCTGGAAAACCACGGTCAGACCGTGCTGGATTTCAGCAATACGCGCATAACCGACCTTTCTGTCGATATGACCGGCGTGGAATCGCTTTATCTGAACGAAGGCTTGGACAGCCTGAACCTGAAAGGCGAAATCAAGGAAAACTGCAAGGTCTGTACCGCCGAAAAGGGCGCGGGTCTGATTTTGGAAGTGGGCAAAAGCGTTCCCAAAGTGCGGGGTTTGGAAAACCTGACCGCCGTCAACGTCATGGGCATTGCCGATTTCGATATGCAAAACCTGTCGGAAACGTATCCCAAGCTCAAAACCATACGGCTGTGGGGCAAACCGGGCAATATCGCCAATTTTTCCGCCGTATCGGGATTTGAGGATTTGGAAGTGTTCACTACCGTAGATTTGTTCGGTTTCGGCGCGGACGACATCCCGCATCCCGACCGGCTGCCGAAGCTGCACAGGCTGTGGATGAGCAGCCTGCCCGAAGAGGCGGCGAAGGCAGTGAAGAAACTTTATAAGAAACGGAAGGAAGACGGGCTGGACCTGTGGATAGAAAAAGCCCGAAAACCCGAATGGCTGGCGCAAAATTTCGACAACCCCTTCCGCGATTGGGACGGCGCGGAGCATATCTCGAAAAGCCATGCCAAAAAAGCGGCGGAGCTGTACCGGAAAACCCGTGCCGGCGTGGTCAAACTGCTCGGCAATCCGCCTGAAAACATAGGAGAGGAGCTGGCAGAGGCGGTCAAAGCCTATACCGAAGGTTTCAACAAAATGGACAAAAAACTCTTTATCGACACGGTAGAGCGGGAAGATATTGCCGAGGCGTTGGAAACGATATTGAACCTGATACCGGAGGGGTCTTGTGCCGACAAGGAAAAACTGTTTGAAATATTTGATAAAAACAGGAATTTTTAAATAGAGGCAATGCCGTCTGAAACTTGGTAACGGTTTTCAGACGGCATTTTGTCCCAACACCGCCAACACCGCCGCACCGTAACGTGCGGCTTTTTCTTCGCCTACGCCATATACGGCGGCAAGCTCCGCCAAACCTTCCGGCTGTTTGGCGGCAATGGCGCGCAGGGCGGCTTTGCTGAGAATGCGGTAGGGTTCGGACTGTTCGTGTTTTGCCGTTTCGTTGCACCATTGAATCAGGGCGCGCATCAGGCGGCGTTTGTGTTTGGCGGCTTCATCGATGCCGTCTGAAAACGGACGGCAGACGGCGAGGATGTCCCGTCCGTATTTGGCGGCGCGTACGCTGCCCAAGCCGTGCACGCCTTCGAGGTCGGTTTCGGTTTCGGGCGTATCGGCAAGCATGTCGGCAAGGCTTTCGTCGGAGAGGACGGCATGCAGGGCGCATTTTTCCGCCGTTGCCTGTTCATACCGCCAGGCTTCGAGTTTTTGACGCAGTTGTTGTTCGCGTTCGGTTTGCGGACGGATGACGGCATCGTGGCTAAAGTCGGCAGCGTTTTGGCAGACTTTGAGTATGCCGTGTCCGAAACGGTCGATTTTGGCTTCGCCCAAGCCGTAGATGTCGTGCAGCCCGTTGAGATTTTGCGGCATTTTTTCGACAAGGTCGCGCAGGGTTTTGTCGCCGAAAATCATATAGGCGGGGATGCCTTCGGCTTCTGCCTGTTTCATACGCCAAACGCGCAATGCCTGCCACAGGCGTTCTTCGCGTTCGGTACGCAGCCAGTTGTCTTTGAGGGTGCGGACGGCGGGCTTGTCGCGCTTGAGCGGACGCAGCATCACTTCGGTTTCGCCCTTGAGGACTTTTTTGGCGGCTTCGGTCAGTTGCAATGCCTGATATCGGGCAATGTTGACGGTAAGGTAGCCTAGGCTGATGCACTGGCGGATGACGCTGCGCCATTCTTTGTCGGACAACTCCGCACCGATGCCGAATGTGGACAGTTGTTCGTGCCGGTTGCCGCGTATCCAATCGTCGCTTTTGCCGCGCAAAAGGTTGGTGATGTAACCGGCGGCAAAGCGTTGTCCGGCGCGGTACACGCAGCTGAGTAATTTTTGCACTAACACCGTGCCGTCAAACCGTACGGGCGGATGCAGGCAGTTGTCGCAATGGCCGCAGGGTTCGGATGCTTCGCCGAAATGTTTGAGCAGCAGTACGCGGCGGCAGGCGGCGGTTTCGCAGACGGCAAGCATGGCATCGAGTTTTTGCATTTCGATTTGCTTTTGCACCTCGTCGCTGTTGCCTTCGGCAATCCGTTCGCGCAGCAACACCCAATCGTTCAAACCGTAACACAGCCAGCTCACGGCAGGCAGCCCGTCCCGGCCGGCGCGCCCCGATTCCTGATAGAAATGTTCGACACTTTGGGGCATATCGAGATGGGCGACAAAGCGCACGTCGGGTTTGTCTATGCCCATGCCGAACGCTACCGTTGCCACCACAATAATATTGTCTTCATGCGTAAAGCGGCGTTGGTTTTCCTCGCGCACGTCCATGCTCAAACCAGCATGATACGGAATCGCGTTTAATCCGTTTTCACGCAAAAACTGTGCCACATCTTCCACCTTTTTGCGGCTTAAACAATACACAATGCCGCTTTGCCCCGTCATTTCTTTGCGGATGAATTCAAGCAGTTGTTTTTTGCCGTTGTTTTTTTCGATAACCTGATAATAAATATTCGGGCGGTCGAAGCTGGAGACAAATTCGGGCGCATCGTCCAAGTGCAGATAATGCTTGATGTCGGCGCGTGTGGCGGCATCGGCGGTGGCGGTCAGGGCGATGCGCGGGACGTTCGGATAGCGTTCGGCAAGCATGCCGAGCTGTTGGTATTCGGGGCGGAAATCGTGTCCCCATTGGCTGACGCAATGCGCTTCGTCAATGGCAAACAGGCTGACGGTTTGTTGGTCGAGAAAACGCAAAAAGCGGTCGGTAACCAAGCGTTCCGGTGCGACATAAAGCAGTTTCAGACGGCCTTGGGCAAGCTTGTCGGCAATCTCGCGCGCCTCATCTGCCGACGTACTGCTGTTGACTGCCGCCGCTTCAATCCCGGCCACATGCAGGCTGGCCACTTGGTCGTTCATCAGCGCAATCAGCGGCGATACGACAACCGCCACGCCTTCGCGCATCAGCGCGGGAATCTGGTAACACAAAGACTTGCCCCCGCCCGTCGGCATCAGCACCATCAAACTCTCGCCGCCTGCCAAAGCATTGACGATAGCCTCCTGCTTGCCGCGAAATTCGGGATAACCGAATACTTCGTGCAAAATCTGTTTGGCGGTGGGTCGGTGCGTCATTGTTCCGTGTCCGGTAAGGGTGTTGGTCGGTCGGCGGCAATATGCCGTCTGAAATCGGGATTTAGAAGAGTTTGCCCACTTCCGCCTCAATATCGTCGGCACGCATGAACGTTTCGCCGATCAGGAAGGTATGCACGCCGCGCGCCCGCATAAATTCCACATCCGCCTTACCCGTAATGCCGCTTTCGGTTACGACGGTTTTGCCTTCCAGCGCGGGCAGCAGCGACAGGGTTTGGTCGAGGGAGACTTCAAAAGTCCGCAGGTTGCGGTTGTTTACGCCCCACAACGGCGTGGTTAGGTTGCGGCATTTTTCCAATTCGGTTTCGTCGTGCAGCTCGAGCAGGACGGTCATGCCCAATTCGTGCGCCACCGCTTCAAAGCGTTCCAATTGTTCCTGTTCCAGTGCTGCGGCAATCAGCAGGACGGCATCCGCCCCCCATGCGCGCGCCTGATAAACCTGGTATTCGTCGATGATGAAGTCTTTGCGCAGCACGGGCAGCGATACGGCTTCGCGCGCCTGTTTGAGGTATTCGGGCGAACCTTGGAAATAGGGTTCGTCGGTCAGTACGGACAAACACGCCGCTCCGGCGTTTTCATAGGCGCGTGCAATCTCGGCCGGTCGGAAGTCCGGACGGATCAGGCCTTTGCTCGGGCTTGCCTTTTTGATTTCGGCAATGACGGCGGGCAGGTTTAGGCGGTGTTTGCCGCGTATCGAATCGATGAAGCTGCGGACGGGCGCGGCTTCTGCGGCAAGTGCGCGGATGTGTTCGGGGGAAACGGCGGCTTTTTGAGCGGCAACTTCCTGTGCCTTGGTGGCAAGGATTTTATTGAGGATGTCGGTCATGTCGTGTTCCGTATTCGTCTGGGAAAGGGGGAATATTAGCATCAAACCGTTAACGACTGTTTGTGCGGAAGCTGTCGAAATAGGATAGGACGGTCTGCGGCAGCCATTGCAGGTGCAGCCTGCCGCCGGTGCTGCTGACAAAGCCGACATGACCACCGTGTGCAGGTTGGAACAGGGTAACGGCTTCGGACACTTCGTCTGCGCGGGGCAGGGCTTCGGGCGGCAGGAAGGGGTCGTTGGCGGCGTTGAGCAGGAGCAGCGGTTTGGCAACGTGTTTGAGCAGCGGTTTGCAGGAAGTTTGGCGGTAGTAGTCGTGCCGGTCGGCAAAGCCGTGCAGCGGTGCGGTGAAACGGTCGTCAAACTCGCCCAGTGTTTTGCACCCTGCGGCAAATGCCGTCTGAAAACCTTGGAGCGATTTTGCTTTGGGTATCAGGGTGCGGAGAAAGTAGCGCGTGTAGAGCAGCCGCGTGATGCCGCTGTCGAAGCGTCTGCCTGCCGCCTCTGCATCGACGGGGGCGGAGATGACGGCAGCGGCTTGCGGCAGCGCGTTTTCGCCCTGTTCGCCCAAATATTTTGCCAGCGCGTTGCCGCCCAGTGATACGCCGACGGCGTATATTTCACGGTAACGCGCGGCAAGCGTGTCCAAAGTAAAGGCGATTTCGGCGGTATCGCCCAAGTGGTAGAACACCGGAGCGGTGTTGGCAATGCCGCCGCAGCTGCGGAAATGGACGACTGCGCCGTGCCAACCGCGGCTGCGTACCGCGAGCATCAGTTCGACCGCGTAATGGCTGCGGCTGCTTCCTTCCAAACCGTGAAACAGCACGACCAGCGGCGCATCGGGCGAAATGCCGTCTGAAAAATCGTAGGCGACTTTGGTTTTACCCGTGCTGTCGGGAAGCAGCTCGCGGCGGTATGTGGGTGCGGGGCGTTGCAGGAATTTGGCGGCAATCGTATCGGCATTGCCGTTGCGGAGGAAAAACGGTGTGTCCGGCGGTGTCAAAATCATAAGGTATCGGTTTTTCTGTTTTCAGACGGCATTGATGATGCGGCAGCCCGTCCGGCCGGTGCGGACGCGGGGGATGCGCGCCCGAATATAGGCGCGGAAAAAGCGTTTTCCGAAAAAGGATATCGGCACCGGTCAGCTTTCCACGCGTTTGAAATGGCGCGGACGGAAGCCCAAAGCCGCCAGAGATGCGAAATACAGTCCGCCGCCGACGGTAATCAGGATGCAGAGCTGCCCCGCTTTCCGCATTCCACCGGCGTGTGTCCAGTCGAACGGCAGCCAGATTTGGGCGGCATACAGGCCGCCGCACATCACGGCGAGCGAGAGCAGCATTTTCGCCAAGAACGCCGCCCAACCCCTGCCGGGCCGGTAAATGCCGTGTCTGCGTAACAGGAAGAACAACAATCCCGCATTGATGCACGCGCCCAAGCCGATGGCGAGCGAAAGCCCGGCGTGTTTCAACGGGCCGATAAAGGCGAGGTTCATCAACTGCGTGCAGATAAGCGTGAAGATGGCGATTTTGACGGGCGTTTTGATGTTTTGCCGCGCATAAAAGCCGGGCGCCAACACTTTAATCATGATTAAACCGATTAAACCGAAAGAATAGGCAATCAGCGCGTGTTGTGTCATTTGCGCGTCAAACAGCGTAAATTCGCGGTACATAAACAGCGTCGCCACCAGCGGGAATGACAACACCGCCATCCCTGCCGCCGCCGGCAGCGTCAGCAGCATGCACAGGCGCAAACCCCAGTCGAGCAGGGCGGAAAACTGTTCCGTATCTTGGTTTGCCGAGTGTTTGGACAAAGTCGGCAGCAAAATCGTACCGAGGGCCGCCCCCAGCACGCCGCCGGGCAGCTCCATCATGCGGTCGGCGTAATACATCCATGAAACGCTGCCCGATTGCAGATAAGACGCGAAAATCGTGTTAATAACCAAAGAAATCTGCGCCACGCTCACGCCCAAAATCGCAGGCGCCATCTGTTTCATCACGCGGTTGACCGCCGCATCTTTGAAACTCAGTTTGGGCAGTTTCAAAAAACCCAGTTTCGCCAGCCAGGGCAGTTGGAAGCCGAGTTGCAAAATGCCGCCGACAAAGACCGCCCAAGCCAGCGCGGTAACGGGAGGATCGAAATACGGTACGAAAAACAGCGCGAATACGATAAACGACACGTTCAGAAACGTGGGCGTAAACGCCGGAATGCTGAATTTATGATAGGAATTGAGTACCGAGCCGACAAAAGAGGAAAGTGAAATCAATAAGATATAAGGAAACGTAATCCGCAGCAAATCGATGGAGAGCTGAAATTTGTCGGCATCTTTGGCAAAACCGGGTGCGGAAACATAAATCACCCAAGGCGCGGCAAGTATGCCCAGCGCGGTAACGATGACCAGCACAAACGACAGCATCCCCGCCACATGGCGGATAAAAGCCTCCGTCGCCTCTTTAGAACGCGTTTCCTTATATTCCGCCAAAATCGGCACAAACGCTTGGGCAAACGCCCCCTCCGCAAACACGCGGCGAAGCAGGTTGGGCAGTTTGAACGCGACAAAAAACGCATCCGTCGCCATACCCGCGCCGAATGCCCGCGCAATGACCGTATCGCGCACAAATCCCAAAACGCGCGACACCATCGTCAGGCTGCCGACTTTTGCCAAAGCTCCAAGCATATTCATCATTGTTCCTCAACAGTCGTACCCGTTTGGGGCAACGGCGCGTATTGTACGACAGAAACCGGTTCAGACGGCATCGGGTTTCATGCCGTCTGAACCGGTTTCCCGATACGAAAGCTTCCTTTTCCGGCGGCAAACTGTATCAACACGCGGAAATGCAATAAAATAGCCGGATTCCGATTGATTTCCAACATTCATTTCCAACATCACGGAGAGCCGTATGAAATCCAGACACCTCGCCCTCGGCGTTGCCGCCCTGTTCGCCCTTGCCGCGTGCGACAGCAAAGTCCAAACCAGCGTCCCTGCCGACAGCGCGCCTGCCGCTTCCGCAGCCGCCGCCCCTGCAGGGCTGGTCGAAGGGCAAAACTATACCGTCCTTTCCAACCCGATTCCCCAACAGCAGGCAGGCAAGGTTGAAGTCCTTGAGTTTTTCGGCTATTTCTGCCCGCACTGCGCCCACCTCGAACCTGTTTTGAGCAAACACGCCAAGTCTTTTAAAGACGATATGTACCTGCGTACCGAGCATGTCGTCTGGCAGAAAGAAATGCTGCCGCTTGCCCGCCTTGCCGCTGCCGTCGATATGGCTGCCGCCGAAAGTAAAGATGTGGCGAACAGCCATATTTTCGATGCGATGGTCAATCAGAAAATCAAGCTGCAAAATCCGGAAGTCCTCAAAAAATGGCTGGGCGAACAAACCGCCTTTGACGGCAAAAAAGTCCTTGCCGCCTACGAATCTCCCGAAAGCCAGGCGCGTGCCGATAAAATGCAGGAGCTGACCGAAACCTTCCAAATCGACGGCACGCCCACGGTTATCGTCGGCGGCAAATATAAAGTCGAATTTGCCGACTGGGAGTCCGGTATGAACACCATCGACCTTTTGGCGGACAAAGTACGCGAAGAACAAAAAGCCGCGCAGTAAGCCCGTTTGAAAAATGCCGTCTGAAACTTGGTTTTCAGACGGCATTTTGATTGGGTTTAAAACGTAAAGCCCGTTTCCAGTTCTTCATCGCCGACCAGTTCGACCAAGAGCGCGTAGAGCGGGGCGAGTTCGGCATAACGGCGCGATACGCGGCGCAGATAGTTTAAGAAACGCGGGATTTCCGGACGGTATTTGTCTTTGCCGTCGCGGTAGTACAAGCGTGCGAAGATGCCTGCAACCTTCAAGTGCCGCTGCACGCCCATCCATTCGAACCAGCGGTAAAACTCGTCAAACGCTTCGGGGACGGGCAAGCCGGCAGCCCGCGCCTTTTCCCAGTAGCGGATAACCAAGTCCAAGACAAATTCTTCTTCCCATTCGATAAAGGCATCGCGCAACAGCGACACCAAATCGTAGGAAATCGGGCCGTAAAGCGCGTCTTGGAAGTCTAAAACACCCGGCCTGCCGCGCGTCAGCATCAGGTTGCGGACGATAAAGTCGCGGTGTACATAGACTTTGGGCTGCGCCAACAGGGGCGGCAGCAGCGTATCGACGGTTTGCTGCCAAAGTTGGCGTTGTTTGAATGTTAATTCGCGCCCCAATTCTTTTGCGACAAACCATTCCGGGAACAGGTTGATTTCGCGCAGCATCGTTTCACGGTCATATTCGGGCAAAACCCCTTCACGGCTTGCCTTCTGCAATTCGACCAGCTCGCCGATGGCCTCCAGCAACAGGGCTTTGTGTGCCGCTTCGCCCTGCTCCTGAAGCATCGCGGTTAAAAACGTCGTATTGCCCAAGTCGTTCAATACCACAAACCCCAAATCCGTGTCCGCGTGCAATATCTGCGGCACATTGACCATGTCAAACAGTTTCTGCACCTTCAAATAAGGCGCGACACTCATCTTGTCGGGCGGCGCATCCATGCAGACGACACTGCTGCCGTCTGAAAACGTTGCACGGAAATAGCGGCGGAAATCAGCATCCGCCGCCGCAAAGGCCAGTTCGAAACTGCGGTCGGGATAGACGGTCTGAAGCCAATTTTTCAGTTCGATTTGTCGTTGCATAACAGTACTAAAGCATTTCAGGTTACAATAAACGCTATTCTAACTGGCAAACCGACCTGAGGGGCAATTTTGGCTCGTTTATTTTCACTCAAACCACTGGTGCTGGCATTGGGCTTCTGCTTCGGCACGCATTGCGCCGCCGCCGATGCCGTTGCGGCGGAGGAAACGGACAATCAGACCGCCGGAGGAAGCGTTCGGAGCGTGTCCGAACCCATGCAGCCTGTCGGCCTGAGCCTCGGTTCGACCTGCCTGTTTTGCAGTAACGAAAGCGGCAGCCCCGAGAGAACCGAAGCTGCCGTCCAAGTCAGCGGCGAAGCATCCATCCCCGAAGACTATACGCGCATTGTTGCCGACAGGATGGAAGGGCAGTCGCAGGTCAAGGTGCGCGCGGAAGGAAGCGTTATCATCGAACGGGACGGCGCAGTCCTCAATACCGATTGGGCGGATTACGACCAGTCGGGCGACACCGTTACCGTAGGCGACCGTTTCGCCCTCCAACAGGACGGTACGCTGATTCGGGGCGAAACCCTGACCTACAATCTCGAGCAGCAGACCGGCGAAGCACACAACGTCCGCATGGAAACCGAACAAGGCGGACGGCGGCTGCAAAGCGTCAGCCGCACCGCCGAAATGTTGGGCGAAGGGCATTACAAACTGACGGAAACCCAATTCAACACCTGTTCCGCCGGCGATGCCGGCTGGTATGTCAAGGCAGCCTCTGTCGAAGCCGATCGGGAAAAAGGCATAGGCGTTGCCAAACACGCCGCCTTCGTGTTCGGCGGCGTTCCTATTTTCTACACCCCTTGGGCGGACTTCCCGCTTGACGGCAACCGCAAAAGCGGTCTGCTCGTTCCCTCCCTGTCCACCGGTTCAGACGGCATTTCCCTTTCCGTTCCCTATTATTTCAACCTTGCCCCCAACTTCGATGCCACCTTCGCCCCCGGCATTATCGGCGAACGCGGCGCGATGTTTGACGGACAAATCCGTTACCTGCGTCCCGATTACAGCGGACAGGCCGACCTGGCCTGGCTGCCGCACGATAAGAAAAGCGGCAGGAACAACCGCTATCAGGCAAAATGGCAGCACCGGCACGACATTTCCGACACGCTTCAGGCGGGTGTCGATTTCAACCAAGTCTCCGACAGCGGCTACTACCGCGACTTTTACGGCAGCGAAGAAATCGCCGGCAACGTCAACCTCAACCGCCGCGTATGGCTGGATTATGGCGGCAGGGCGGCGGGAGGCAGCCTGAATGCCGGCCTTTCGGTTCAGAAATACCAGACGCTGGCAAACCAAAGCGGCTACAAAGACAAACCGTATGCCCTGATGCCGCGCCTTTCCGCCGATTGGCATAAAAACGCAGGCAGGGCGCAAATCGGTGTGTCCGCACAATTTACCCGCTTCAGCCACGACAGCCGCCAAGACGGCAGCCGCCTGGTCGTGTATCCCGGCGTCAAATGGGAGTTCGGCAGCAGCTGGGGTTATATCCGGCCCAAGCTCGGGCTGCACGCCACCTATTACAGCCTTAACCGCTTCGACGGCAAAGAGCCGCGCCGCGTCAGCCGCGTGCTGCCCATTGTCAATATCGACAGCGGCGCAACCTTCGAGCGGAATACGCGGCTGTTCGGCGGAGAAGTCCTGCAAACCCTCGAGCCGCGCCTGTTCTACAACTATATTCCTGCCAAATCCCAAAACGACCTGCCCAATTTCGATTCGTCGGAAAGCAGCTTCGGCTACGGGCAGCTCTTCCGTGAAAACCTCTATTACGGCAACGACAGGATCAATGCCGCAAACAGCCTTTCCGCCGCCGTACAAAGCCGTATTTTGGACGGTGCGACGGGGGAAGAGCGTTTCCGCGCCGGCATCGGTCAGAAATTCTATTTCAAGGATGATGCGGTGATGCTTGACGGCAGCGTCGGCAAAAATCCGCGCAACCGTTCCGACTGGGTGGCATTTGCCTCCGGCAGCATCGGCAGCCGCTTCATCCTCGACAGCAGCATCCACTACAACCAAAACGACAAACGCGCCGAGAACTACGCCGTCGGTGCAAGCTACCGTCCCGCACAGGGCAAAGTGTTGAACGCCCGCTACAAATACGGGCGCAACGAAAAAATCTACCTGAAGTCCGACGGTTCCTATTTTTACGACAAACTCAGCCAGCTCGACCTGTCCGCACAATGGCCGCTGACGCGCAACCTGTCGGCCGTCGCCCGCTACAACTACGGTTTTGAAGCCAAAAAACCGATAGAAATGCTGGCGGGTGCCGAATATCGGAGCAGTTGCGGCTGCTGGAGTGCCGGCATGTATGCGCAACGTTACGTTACCGGAGAGAACACCTACAAAAACGCCGTCTTTCTTACCCTGCAATTAAAAGACTTGAGCAATATCGGCAGGGTTCCCAAAGGCACAATGGACATTGCCGTACCTGGCTATATCCCGAATCTGGACCTTTCAGGCAGGCGCAGAACGCAGCCGTAAACAGACCGAATCCCCGTCCTGTTCCAACGAACCTGCCGTCCGACGAACAACCCCGATTCCGCGAACCCAAGTGCGGAATCCAACCGATAAGGAAATATCGATGAAGATAAAAAACCTGATGATAGCCGCCGCACTGCTGAGCGCGTCCTACAGCCAAGCGGCACCCCGTGCGGCAAAACCCGCACCTGCCGCCAAAGCCGCCAAGCCGGCGGAGACGGCGGAGACGGCACGCCAAGAAGCCGCCCAACAGGAAGGCGGCATACACTTTTCAGACGGCATCGCCGCCGTCGCCGACAACGAAGTCATCACACGCCGCAGGCTGGCACAGGCTGTTGCCGATGCCAAGGCAAACCTGCCCAAAGGCGTACAAATCAGCGATACGGCATTGACCGAACAAGTACTGATGCAGCTGGTCAACCAATCCCTGATCGTACAGGCGGGCAAACGCCGCAACATTCAGGCAAGTGAGGCAGAAATTGCCGCCGTCGTCGCACAAAATCCCGCCCTCAAAAACCTCAGCCCCACCCAACGCCGCGAGCTTGCCGACAACATTATTGCCGAAAAAGTCCGCCAGCAGGCAGTGATGCAAAACAGCCGAGTGAGCGAAGCTGAAATTGATGCCTTCCTCGAGCAGGCGCAAAAACAAGGCATCACCCTGCCCGAAGGCGCACCGTTGCGCCAATACCGCGCCCAACACATCCTGATTAAAGCCGACAGCGAAAACGCCGCCGTCGGTGCAGAAAGCACCATCCGCAAAATCTACGGAGAGGCTCGCAGCGGCACAGACTTTTCCAGCCTGGCGCGCCAATATTCGCAAGACGCGAGCGCGGGCAACGGCGGCGACTTGGGTTGGTTTGCCGACGGCGTAATGGTTCCCGCCTTTGAAGAAGCCGTCCGCAGCCTCAAACCCGGCCAAGTCAGCGCGCCCGTACGCACCCAGTTCGGCTGGCACATCATCAAGCTGAACGAAGTACGCGAGGCGGGCACGCATCAGGAACGTGTCCGCAACGCCGTGCGCCAGTATATTTTCCAACAGAAGGCGGAGCGTGCGACCGCCGACCTGTTGCGCGACCTGCATTCCGGTGCCTACGTGGACATCCGCTGAAACGGTCGTGACTGAAAAGCCGTGCCGTCCCGACAACCTTCGGGCGGCACGGCTTTTTCAAACTGCGGCGGCAGACAGGCGGACGAAGCGGTGGAACATATTGAAAAAAATAAACAAACGCCGTAAAAGTTTTCCGGTGGACGGCGAAAAGCTCGTTTTCTAGCTGCTCTTTAAGTTAATGTTCCGTTAAACAATGTTTTTGATTGTTAAGAAAAATTTAACCTTTTTAACTTTTAAGTATTTGAAAATAATGGAATTTTTTGACGGGATGCAGTTGGAAAACTTGCCCCACAAATCGGGATAAAAGTAAAAACGGACGGCATAAAATAATTGTATTTATTGGCTAAATTGAAATCACGAACATAATTTTGAATGTATTGTTTGTTGTAGTTCGGATTAGTGTAATGTTGATCTTGCTTGGGTAAATTGTTTGCTCCTAAAATTGAAATAATGGCGTCATCAGTACGGAAATTATCCGCTTTAGCCGTTGCGTAATCTACGGTTCGTTGCATATGCCGAATAATTCGCCCAAGTGCTTCTTCTTTTGAAATGTTTAGACGAGAAGCTACTATGTCTGCATATTGTTCTGCTAATTTATATTCACTCGAATGCAACTGCTGATTATTCCAATCTGCATTCGCACCAGTAAAAGCCCCAGCATTGCCGCCTGTGGCATAACCAATCGCTAAACTGCCAACGGTATCCACAACAGGTTTCAGGCTGCCTGAATTTCTCTAATAAATGAGACACTTATTCTATCAACCGTTAATGTAACCAAACAATTATCAAGATAAGGGTAGTTTATTAAATACTCATCTTCTTCAAATTGTATATTTTGTAGGGTTAGATGATTATTTTTTAATTCTGCCGTTATTTCATACTTGAAACTATCATCTATTTTTCTAAATCCAATATTTGAAGTTGATTTATCCAGTATGTAATCATTAAAGATTTCATAGGATAATTCCACTTCATAAAATTGATTTTCAAATATTTTGAATGGGCAGTATGATATAAAACAATGTAGTTCATAACCATTTATTTCAATCAATACTGCCTCTTCAATGGTGTTATCTAACTTTTTGATTTTACATTTATATAACATTTTATCTTGCCTTTTTGCCGTCCGTTTTTTGTTGCCGGAGTTTGCTGTATCGGGGTTCAGACGGCATTGCCTGCCGTTGTGCCCGCGGGTGCGACTGCCTTGATGTAGTTGAGCGAGACAAACTGCTTTTCCGGGTCGAGTCCGGTAATTTTAAACAATGCCTGCGATTTGGGCAGCGCGTCAAACGGAATACCGGTCGCGCGGGTTACCAGCGGCAGGCCTTCGATGCGGACGAGGTCTTCTTTGAGGATGGTCGCGGTCAGCTCGCTCGTGCCTTGCTGTTGCAGATAGACGAGGCTCCAGTAGGCTTCCATTTGGCGTTGGAAGTCGGCGTAGGCTGTATAGGCGGCATCAAAGTCGCGCAGCGCGGCGAAGAGTTCGGCATCGCTGTTTTGATACAGCGGCTCGGCGGAGTCGTCTATCAGGCTGATCAGCTGTTTTTGGTTTATGTAGTCGGCGGCGCGGCGCAGCGGCGAGGTAAACCAGCCGTAATGCTGCACGCCCATACCGATGTGCGGCTCGGATTTGGTGCTCATACGCACTTTGCCTGCCGGTTGGACGCGGAAAAGGCCGGGCAGGTCGTTGTCGTGGAGCATTTGCGCCCAAGTGCTGTTGGCAAGAATCATCATCTCGCTGACCAGCGTATCGATGGGCGAACCGCGTTCGCGGCGGACGACGGATACGTTGCCTTTCTCATCCAATTCGATGCTGTAATCGTATTGCGGCGCGCGGTCGGGTTCGTATTTGCCGCGCGCTTTTTGCAGGGCGGTGGCGAATTGATAGAACCAAATCAGGTCTTGATGGTGGGCGAACATCATTTCGCCGGCTTCGTCCAAGCCGGTTTCGGCGTTGAAATGCGGCTCGATGGCTTGGATGCGCAGGTTTTCGGCGATATTGACGGCTTCGATTTTGCAGGCCGGTGCGCCGACGTTGAACTCGCCGTCCACATCGAAATAAATGCTGACGGCAGGACGGTACGCGCCCGCATCGAGGCTGAACGCGGCTATCCAGTTTTCGGGCAGCATAGTGATTTTGCCGTTGGGAAAATAAACCGTACTCAATCGCTGCATAATGACTTGTTCCATTTTGTCGCCCGGTTTAACGGCAAGCGACGGCGCGGCGATGTGGATACCGACGCGCTTCGTGCCGTTGCCCAAGTCGGTCAGGCTCAAGGCATCGTCCACTTCGGTGGTCGATTCGTCGTCAATGGAAAAGGCGGTAACATCGGCTTTGGGCAGGTCGGGCATTTCGGGAACGGGAAGGTCGGGGAAGCCTGTTCCTTTGGGGAAGTATTTGATTTCAAAACCGTCTTGCAGGTATTGGGGAATGGACGTAATGCCGCCCGTTTTTTTCGCCAATTCGTAGGCGGAGGTTTTCAATGCGTCGGCGGCTTTGGTAAAGGCTTTGTAGGTCAATGATTGCTTGTCGGGCGCGTGTAAGATAGTTTTCAAATCCGCCGCGATTTCAGACGGCATCTCGCCGCGTTTCAAGGCTTCCGCCCAAGCGTCGATTTGCGCGTCTTGCTGTTTTTTGCGTTCGATGGCGGCAAGCGCCTGTTTCAAAGTTTCTTCGGGTGCGGCTTTGAACACGCCTTTGGCTTTTTTGTAGAAATACATCGGCGCGGCGTACAGCGCAATCAAAGTCGCCGCCAGCTCGGTTTTGGTCGGCGCATGACCGTAATATTCTTCGGCGATGGCTTCGGCGGTAAATTCCCCTTCGCCGCATACTTCCCACAATAAATCGGTGTCGATGTCCGCCGCCTGCGCCTGCGCGTTCTCCAAAAACGCCGCCATGTCGCCGTCGAACTCGGTAAAGACGTTGTTCGCCTTTACTTTGGTGCGTTTGCCGTGTTGGGTATCGACTTGGTAGGTGGCATCGTTTTTTTGGACGACGGCGGCGACTTTGAATTGGCCGGACTCTTCGTAAAAGATATTCATCGTGTTTCCTTTTCGGTTGAAACCCCAACCTTTAGGGCGGTAGAATCAGAATTTATTTGGGAGGGGCGCAACCCCTTCCAAATCAGGGCAACACATAGGGCGGTGC